>PMNO01000730.1 GCA_003161835.1 Myxococcales bacterium
ACCAGCCTGCTGCGCACCGCCGGTACCGGTACCAGACCGGCCGCCGCTGGCGGTCGCGCCGCCGTTGCCACCTGACGATGAACAACCCAAGCCTAGGAATGAGAGCGCGACGGACAGGGCCAATTTTCGCATCGGGAGCCTCCGTTCGAGAGCTTAGCCGACAATGATCCCGATGCATGGTGGCCCGGCCGCAGCGAACGAAGATGCCCGGCGGCATGCAGGCGCCCCTCCCGAAGTGGCGCGTCAGGCTGCGTTACGAAGCTCCCTGTGCGCGAGCGGGGTCAGGTGCGGGCCCGCGCTTGCCTCTCTCGTCTGGAGCACTCCGGCGAAGGCCGCCCGGTGGGTCCAGGCCAAGAAAAGCTCGGAGACGAGGATGACGCCAAGCACCGGGAAGTTGCCAGGGGCCAGAAACAGGTGGAACGCCACGATGTTGACGATCACGGGAGCCAGCAAGGTCAAGGCGAGCGGAACGAAGAAGCCGCTGAGCAGCAATGCTCCCGCCAGCACCTCGGTTCCCTTGAGGAGCGGGAACAAATAGCCGCTCGAGACCAGCGCGCCCACGAAGGCCCCAGCGGGACCAGTCAGGGGCGGCTGGGGTATGAAGTGTAGGAAGCCGTTCAGGCCGAAGACGAAGAACACGAGGCCGAGGACGATGCGCGCGGCGAGCGGAAGTTTTTGGGCGATGGTTTTCATGGTCAGCTCCTTTGTCGAAATGACCCCTGCAGTGTGGCCACCCCAGAGCCAGTTGTTTAGAGTGCACCTTTGCAAAGGTTTGTTGCTGAAAGGACAACAATGGATCTGAACCACATCGCCACGTTCGTGCGCGTGGTCGAGAGCGGCACCTTCACCGCCGCCGCCATCGCGCTGGGGCTGCCCAAATCCTCCGTGAGCCGCGGCGTCGCCGCGCTCGAGGCCGCGCTGGGGGTGCGGCTCCTGCAACGCACCACCCGAAGATTGAGCCTCACCGAGGCGGGGCGGCAGTACTTTCAGGACGCGCGCGGCGCGCTGGGCGGGCTCGAGGAGGCGAACAATGTCGCCGCGGACCGGGGCAACGCCCCTCGCGGCACGGTGCGCATCACCGCGCCGGGCGATTTCGGGGGTGGGATGTTCTCGGAGATCGTCGCGGAGTTCACGCTCCGCTATCCGGGCATCCAGCTCGATATCGTCTTGACGGGAAGACGGGTGAACATGATCGACGAGGGATTCGACTTGGCGGTCCGCGCTGGGATGCTTGAAGATTCCTCCCTGGTGGCCCGCAAGGTTGCCAGCACCACGCTCGGCCTGTACGCGGCGCCGGCCTATCTCCAGCGCCACGGTCATCCGAAGCGACTCGCCGATCTGACGAAACACAATTGCGTCCTGCACCGCAGCGCGCGGGGGGTGTTTCCCTGGCGTCTGTCGGGGCCGCGCGGACCCGAGCTGGTTTCCGTCGCGGGCACGGTCACCGCCGACTCGCTGGAATTCGTAGGCGGGCTGGTGGCGAGCGGAGTCGGAATCGGCCTGCTCCCCGACCTCGGCGTCGAGGAGGAGGTCGGCCGGGGGAGGCTGGTGCGCCTCTTGCCCGCCTACGCGCTGCGGGGCGGTGCACTGTACGTGGTCACCCCTCCGCTGCGCCACGTGCCGGCCCGGGTGGCGCTGCTGCGTACGCACCTCATCGCCGAGTTCGCGAAACGAATGGGGCCACGGCGCGTATGAAAACGGTGGGGTGGGGCGCGCCGCTCGCGCATCAGGGCGCCGGGTTCTTGGTGCGCACCAACTTCCAATCGGCGTCCTTGCACAACCCACAACCGGACGCGGGATAGAACACCGCCTTCGCTTGCAAGTCGCCCATCAGCTTCCATCGCCACCAGGCCACCGTGGGTCCGTGCATCTTCGCGTTCATCGCGTCCTCGTGTACGCCGATGAACGCCGCCTGGACCAACTCGGTCACGGCGCCCTCGTAGATTTGATTGGCGATGGCGCCGGTGGGATCGCGATTGTCCATGCTGGCGTTGATGTTGAACATGGGAACCAGCTGATGCGCGACGATGGTCTTGTCCGTTTCGAACGACAGAAGCGGCATCAGCGGCAGCGTCGCGGTGATTCCGGTGATGCCCGGCTTGTTGCTGCCGGCCGCGATGGTGGCACCGCCGCCCTGGGAATGTCCGGCGGCGCCGATCTGCTCCGGGTCGAGAACCCCAAAATACGGACCGGTCGGTGTCGCGTTCTGTGCCACAAGCCAGTCGATGCCGGCCTTGTGGGTGGCCCCACCAGCGGTGGTGTTCGTGTGGTTCGCGATGACCACGAAGCCGTGCGATGCCCAGTGCGAGAGCAGCATCTGGTAGTCGTCCACGCTGAACAGGGTGCCGTTGGCCCAGCTGATGATCGGATGTTTTCGATGGTCCGCGAGATCGGTGGGCCGGAAAATATCGTACGCGCCGCCGGGTCCCACGTTGATCTGTCGCATGGGCGGGAAGGGGCCAGGAGCAGAGAAGTCCGTGACGGCTGGCCACGCACCGGCGTCGCCGGCCGAGGCTGCGTCCTCCGTTCCGCCCTCGACGATCGACGCGGCCACCTCGCGTGCCGCCGCATCGCTGGCGCTCGGGATGGCATCGCTGCCGCTCGGGGCGTCAGGGCTTGTGGACGCGTCGGTCGCTCCGGTGCCCCCGCCGCCCCCGCTGACACCGCCGCCGCCGGGGGCACCACCGCCCGGGTTGGTGGCGGTTCCCGCCTCGGCCCCGGTGCCACCTCCGAATCCTCCGAGCGGTGGCCCCGATGCCTGGCCGTCAGACGGAAGGTCCGGCGATCCGGCTTCCGTTTCAGCGTTGTGCCCGCCGCCTCCGTCGGCGGACGTTGTCACGATTGCCGGCTTGGCGCTCGAACAGGCGAGGTGGCCGAGCGCGCAGAGAATGGTGACGATACCTGTAGTCTTCATGGCGGACTCCCCTCGCTCCGTGCAGCACTCTGCTGATTGGACAGCGTAGCTTCATGTGGGGCGGGTCTCCAGGATCGACGACACCGCGCGCGTGAGATCGCCCGGCACGAAGGGCTTCGCCACGAAATATGTGCGAGGTCCGAGCGACATCGACACGAGCTCCGCATCTTCCGTGTATCCCGAGATGTAAAGCACGCGCAGCTCCGGATCGCGCTCGCGGAGCACGGTCGCGACCTCGAGCCCACCCATGCCGGGCATGGCGAGGTCCGTCAGCAGCAAATGAATCTTGCCACCGTACGCTTCGGCGACCTCGAGCGCGTGCCGGCCGTTGCGGGCAGTCAGGATCCTGTAGCCACGCAAGTTCAAGACGCTGGCCAACATCGTCCGCACGCCGTCGTCGTCGTCGCAGACGAGCACGGTCTCNNCCCTTGGCCTGGGGCAAGTAGACCGTGAATCGGGAGCCGACGTCCGGCCGACTCTCGACGCCGGTCCAACCGCCGCTTTGCCGGACGATGCCTTCCACCATCGCCAATCCCAACCCCGTGCCGCGGCCCGGCTCCTTGGTGGTGAAGAATGGTTCGAAGATGCGGGGGAGGACATCGTCGGGAATTCCGGTTCCGGTATCGCTCACCACGAGCGCCACGTAGTCGCCGGCCGCGACTCCTGGTCCTTCGCCTTCTCCCAGCACGAAATCTCGTGTTTCGAGGGTCAGACGACCCCCTTCCGAGCCCTCCATGGCGTCGCGCGCGTTGATCGCCAGGTTCAAGATGACCTGTTCGATCTGTCCGGAATCGGCGAGCACATTGCAACGCGCGTCGAGGGTGACAGCGAGCTCGATCCGATCGCCCGCCACGCTCTTCAGCAGGCGATGCATGCGATCGACCATCTCGTTCAGATCGAACGGTTGCGGGTTCAAGATCTGACGCCGGCTGTAGGCCAGAAGCTGGCGCGTGAGCGCCGCGGCGCCCTTGGCGCTCGTGAGCACCGTCTCGGCGTGCGCCGACAGGGGATTGTCGGGGCCGAGGCCCGATTTCAATAGCTCGCAGTAGCCCATGATGATGACCAGACGGTTGTTGAAATCGTGAGCGATGCCGCCCACCAACCGGCCGACGACCTCCAGCTTTTGGGCCCGCTGCAGCTGGGCCTCGAAATCATCCCTGGCCTGGCTCGCGAGTCGCTCCTGATCGATGTCATTTTGGTAGATGGTCAGGTAAGCGAGCCGTCCTTCGGTGTTGCTCGAACCGACGATGTGCTTTCGTACCCAACGCCTTTTTCCACCACTCGGGATCAAGCGGCTCTCGAAATGCAGCCGGTCCTTTTCACCGGTGGCGATCTCTCCGACCGCGTTTCGTTCCGTCGAAAAATCCTCGGGGTGAACGCTGTCGACCCAGACCTGATACGGATCGCGCGCCAGGAGCCCTTCGTGCGGCTGGCCGGCGAATTCCGCGAAGGCGTGGTTGGCGAACACGTACCGCCCCTTGACGGTATCCACGCGCGAGATGGCATAGGGCGCCTCCTCGACGGCCTTACGAAAGTGCCGTGCCAGTTCCAACTCCGCCGCCAAGGCGTCGCGCTCGGCACTCACGCGAGCGAGCTCGGCTTCGAGCGCTCGGATGTGGTCGGCGGCGTTCACGACCACGATCGTGCGGCGACGGCGCTTGGAAAGGAATCGAGAGTCACACGGTCCGGCGCGCGCCTGTGTCTAGATGCCATCCTGGGGGCATAGTAAATCAGGAGCTTTGATGGGGATCAACGGCTGGCGGGGGCGGCTGTTCCGCACCCGCGCGCACGCGCGCACTGCCGGGTCAGGGCCCGGAGGGGTATCCGCGCCATAGCCACAAGAGGGCATCCCCCATCGTCGCGCGCTGGACGGGTTGATCGCAATGGCCCAGTCCCTTCCCCAGCACGAACCGATAGTGATAGCCCTTTGCCTTGAACGCCGCCGCGGTGCGCTGGTTTGCCATCAACCAGTTGTGCTTGCCGCTCTCGGGATTGGTGTAGCCATTGTCCATCTCGTTCGCGTTGTGGAAGATGCGCACGGGCAAATTGGGGGTGGTGTTCGCGATCAACGACAGGTCGGAGTGGTAGTCCCACGCCCCGTCCGGGTACATCGCCTTTTCCGGGGCATTGTCGGCCTGCTGGGCCACCAGCGTCGCCGAGTACGCGATGGCCTTGCGGAACAGGTTGGGTGCGAGCCAGACCATCGTGAACGCAGCGGCGGCGCCGGAGCTGCAACCGGCGGCGCCGCGCCCTTCCGGATCCTTGGTAAACGAGAAATTGGGGTACGCGGCCTTGATCGCCGCATTGCTCGCGATGGCGGGCAGGATCTCCGTNNATGGCCACGAACGGCGGCAGGCGACGCGCCGGATCGGCCTCTATCGTCAGATTGTCGAGCGCGGTCTTGATGAGGACGAACGGGGTTCCGCCCCCATCCTGGACGACCATCAAGGGCGCTGGCGTCCCATCCTTGTACTTCGCCGGGATGTAGACGTCGATCTTGCGGGTAAACGTGGTGGGCGCCTTCAAAGTGGCGTCCATCCCAGTGAAGATCTTGCTGCTCGACGAGGACAGGGACAGGGAAAAGGTCTTGCCCTGCGGGTTGCCCTTCGAGGTGAGGTCGCTTGCCAGGGCGTAGGTGGGACCAGCAGAAAAATCGCCGTCACCGTCGCTTCCCGGATCCATGGCTGTCGAGCCGCCGACGGGCACGACCGTCGCGCCGCCCATCCCCCCGGACTTGCCCCCGGACTTGCCCCCAGTCTTGCCCCCCGCTGGAGCACCAGCGCCGCCCGTCGGATCGGGCGTCGAGGCGCCGCCGGTCGCGGCTGTCGCGCCCCCGGTTGCCGGAGGTGGGGCCGAGACACCGGTGGTCACTGACACCCGTGCGCCTCCGATGCCGCCTCCCGCCGGTGGACTGACTGTCGCGCCCCCAGTGGCTCCGCCGGTGCCCGTTCGCGGCGCGCCGCCGGTCGCTGCAGTAGGACCAGAACCCTCGCCGGTGGTCGGCGCGCACCCCGCCAGAAGCATCCCCCCTATCAGCAGAGATTTCCGGAGGAGGGGTCGAAGCATGGGTACCTCACTGGGACAAGGGGTGGGGGGCGCGCAATCGCGGCGTGGTGGACGCACACGCCGCTCTCTCGTGCATAGGATCTCCTCCGAGCGACCGTATCGACCTAACCCTGGTTGCGCGCAACGTGAGCGAGATTCTCTATTCGCGCCAACGCGCGTGGTGATGCCTCGCGGCGCCCGCGTCATTCCTCTCTCTGAGCTCTTTGTGTTGGCCTTGGGTTGGGCTAGGGTCGACGCCGATGACACGCGTTCGGCCAATCAAGTGGAGGGCGCGGCCTCGTTTGGTCTCGCCGCTGTGCCTATGCCTGGGCATGACCGTGGGAACCTTGCTGGCCGCCTCTTGCGCTCAAGACCCCAATGGCTCGTATGGCACGGACGGAACGGGCGGGGCGGGCGGATCCTTTGAACCCGATACACCCGTCGAACCGGTGGGCCCGCCCATGACCGGCTTGCGGGTGGTGGGAAATCACATCGAGAACAGCGACGGGTTGTCGGTGCAACTCCGAGGCGTGAACCGATCGGGCAGCGAGTACCAGTGCATCAAGGCGGGCGCCATTTTCGAGGGTCCCATCACGTCCGGCTCCGTGCGGGCGATGGCCGCGTGGCGGATCAACGCCGTTCGCATCCCGTTGAACGAAGCGTGTTGGTTGGGCATCAACGGCGTCGACGCGAGCGTCGCGGGGGACAACTACAAACAAGCGATCCTGGGGTATGTCGCCCTCCTGCACCAAGCCCACATGGTCCCCATTCTGGATCTGCACTGGGTGGGCCCGGGGACGTCGGCGGCGGATCGGCTGCAACCCATGCCCGATGCCGATCACGCACCTGCGTTCTGGACGGATGTAGCCACCACGTTTGCCGCGGACGATGGGGTGGTGTTCGAGCTGTTCAACGAGCCGTTTCCGGACCGCAACCGTGACTCCGCCGCTGGTTGGCTGTGCTGGCGCGACGGCTGCCTGGCCAACCAATCCGTTCCCACCGGCCAGGCGATGCTCACTTACCAGGCGGCGGGTATGCAGGCGCTGGTGGACGCCGTGCGCGCGACTGGGTCGAAGCATCTCCTGCTCGCGGGCGGGCTCCAGTATTCGAATGCCTTGTCACAGTGGTTGAGCCACATGCCGTCGGATCCGGCCGGCAACATCGCGGCCGCCTGGCACGTATACAATTTCAACGCCTGCAACAACGCCGTTTGCTGGGATGGCGCTCCGGCCACCCTGGCCATGTCCCTGCCGGTCGTCGTCACCGAACTCGGAGAGAACGATTGTGGCGGGGCCTTCATCGACTCCCTGCTGAAATGGAGCGACACCCACGGCATAGGGTATCTGGCCTGGACGTGGAACACCTGGGGTGCGTGCGTAGCGCCGACTCCGCCCGCGACCCAAGGGGGGCGGCCCTGGGCGCTCATCAGCGACTATCTGACGGGCGCGCCGACCAGCGGCTACGCTCAGGCCTATCGAGGGCATCTGCTCGCGATGTAGCGGCGGTCCGCGTCCGACGCTAGTGCGGGCCTGACCTAGCGGGCGCAGGCGTCGCGCAGAAAACAGGTCGCCCGGTCCGCGTAAAAGCGCGCGAAGCTGGGGGCATCCGGGTGTCCGGGATAGGGAATGTAGTAGTTGAAGTATCGACCGGACGATGCGCTGTCGTAATACGTTTGCCAGACCAGGGCGTAGGCCACCTGCGCCTCCTTGGCGAGCACGAGCAATTGCTGGTTGAACCAATCCTCGGAGGCCTTCGGCACGACCGCGGCCCGCTCCGCGGGGGTCAAGGAGATGGGGCCCGCGNNTCCACGCTCTTCTTGTCGTTGATCGTCAGGGCTCGTGTGGGTGCCACCTGGCTCGTCAGCAGCGAGAGCTGAAGCCGGTAGGTACCTGCCTCTGTCAACGCGTAGGGCTTGGAGCGCGCTCGGGCTTCCGCGGCGAGCACGCGCAG
>PMNO01000341.1 GCA_003161835.1 Myxococcales bacterium
CTTCCCGAAGAACCGCTGCGCAATGCGTGCGTGGGCGAGATGTCCGTGGCCGAAAATATTGGGTTCCGAAGCTTCGATCGCCATCCCTTCGCGCGGGCGCGCACCTTGGTGAATCGCGCGGCGATGCGGCGGCACGCCCGCAAGGTGATCGCGGACTACGGGATTCGTGCCCCTGGCCCGGACGCCCCCATTCGCAGCTTGTCCGGGGGAAACGTGCAGCGCGCGGTGCTCGCGCGCGAACTACACGACGACGTCGCCCTGCTGATCGCGGCAAACCCGTGTTTTGGCCTGGATTTCGCCGCGGTCGCGGAAATTCGGGGGCGGATCATGGATGCGCGAAACAAGGGGACGGCGGTGTTGTTGATCAGCGCGGATCTCGATGAAATCTTCACTCTGGCCGATCGGGTACTCGTCATCAGCGAGGGAAAGATCGTGTACGAAACCCCGGCGGCCTCGGCGGACATCGGGGTCATCGGCCGCCACATGGCGGGGCAGGGGTGAGCGGGTATCATGCTTTCATGCATGGCTTCATGTCTCGCAATGGCTCAGGTCTCCGACGCGCCCCTGGCGGTGTCCGTTGATGGACGACCCCATGGTTTTCGCGGCGCTACTGCAACAGACGCAACAGCCGGAGTTTTCGTGGTCCCATCTGCGGCCCGGTGTTGATGAACACAGGCTTTATGGAACCCACGAGGGCCCCGGGCCGACCGCTTCGATTCTGCGCTACGCCCCGGGTGCCCGCGTGCCTTATCATCGCCACGGCGGTTACGAACATGTCTTCATCCTTGCCGGATCCCAGCGCGACGAGCGCGGCACCCATCGCGCCGGCACCTTGGTTGTCAACACGCCCAACAGTACCCACGATGTCGTCAGCGACGACGGATGCACGGCCCTTCTCATCTGGGAGCGGCCCGTCGCTTTTCTTGACTGACGGGCAGCCCGCGGCAGGGCCGGCTCGCCTCGGGCCGAGCGATGCTCCCGTGTCGCCGGGCGACCCGACTGATGGGGCGGCGGGGTGGCGGGCGGAGCTGACGCTTCGGTTCGCCGCCGACGAAGAAGGTGGGGCCACCCGCTTGGTCGACCGCCGACACACGGGTCCGCTCGTGGTGCAAAGGCCGTTCTTTCCCGAGGGCGACCGCGTTCCCCATGTCTATGTGTTGCATCCACCGGGTGGTCTGGTGGGTGGCGACCGTTTACGTCTGGACGTGACCGCCGGCGCGCGGGCGCATGCGCTGCTGACCACGCCCGCGGCGACGAAGGTCTATCGAAGCGCGGGCCCCCTGGCGGTGCAGACGTCGAGATTCGAGGTCGGCAAAGGCGCCTGCCTCGAATGGCTTCCCCAAGAGACGATTCTTCACGACGGCGCTCACGTCCGCCTCGCAGTAGAAGTCCGGTTGGCCGCCGATGCCCGGTTTATCGGGATCGATACCTTGTGCTTCGGGTTGTCGGCCCGAGGCGAGACGTTCGCCACTGGCCGCTGCCGCCAGCGGTTCGAGATCTGGCGGGACGATCGGCCGATCTTCGTCGAACGGGGCCGGTTCGATGCCGACGACGCCGTGCACGCGGCCGGGTGGGGATTGGGGGGAGCCCGCCTGAGCGGCCTCATGGTCATCGCGGCGGGCCCGGTGACGGGCGATGTCGTGGCACGCTTGCGGGTCGTCGCCGGCGCTGTGCCGGCACCGGCCCGGGCGGGCGTGACCGTGCTCGGCGAGGGGGAGGTGCTCGTGTGCCGCTACCTGGGGGCCAGCGCGGAGCGCGCGCGCACCTTTTTTCAGGACGCCTGGACCATCGTCCGACCGGACACCATGGGCCGCCCCGCCGTTGCGCCGCGAATCTGGGCCACATGAATTGCCCGCGCAGGAAGGACTTGTGATGCAATGGAGCTGACCCCCCGCGAGAAAGACAAGTTGCTGTTGTTCACGGCGGCGCTTCTGGCCGAGCGACGCAAGGCGCGTGGCGTGAAACTGAACTATCCCGAAGCGGTGGCCTACATCTCGGGCGCCATTCTGGAGGGCGCGCGCGACGGCCGTTCGGTGGCCGAGTTGATGTCGGAAGGAACACGGTTGCTGTCCGCCGACGACGTCATGGACGGGATCGCCGAACTGATCACGGAAGTTCAGGTGGAGGCGACCTTCCCCGACGGCACCAAGCTGGTCACGGTTCACCAACCCATCGCCCCGAAGAAGGTGTTGGGGATCGGCGCCGTGGAATCGCCACCCGGATCGTTGACGTTGAACGAGGGACGCGAAACGGTCCGATTGGAGGTGGCCAACACCGGCGATCGCCCCATCCAGGTCGGGTCCCACTACCACTTCTTCGAGACCAATCCCGCCCTGAGGTTCGATCGCGCGCAGGCGCGTGGATTCAGGTTGGACATCGCCGCGGGCACGGCCGTTCGGTTCGAACCGGGACAAACCCGCACCGTGGATTTGGTGGCCTACGCCGGCGAGCGCGTGGTCCAGGGATTTCGCGCGGAGATCATGGGGCCGCTCGAGCCATGAGACCGCTACCATGAAGGGACTGCCATGAAGACGATTGACCGCCGCGCGTACGCCGAAATGTATGGCCCAACAACGGGCGATCGTGTGCGGTTGGGTGACACCGCCCTGGTGGTCGAGGTCGAACGCGATCACACCATCTACGGCGAAGAGGTGAAGTTCGGTGGCGGCAAGGTGATTCGCGACGGGATGGGGCAAAGCCANNGCGCTGATCGTGGACGTCGCCGGGATCGTCAAGGCGGACATCGCCATCAAGGACGGACGGATCAGTGGCATCGGCAAGGCCGGCAATCCGGACGTGCAGCCGGGGGTCGATATCGTGATCGGTCCGGGCACCGAGATCATCGCGGGCGAAGGGTGCATCGCGACCGCGGGCGGCATCGACACCCATATCCATTTCATATCGCCCCAGCAGTGCGACGACGCGCTGATGTCGGGGGTCACGACCATGATCGGCGGAGGCACCGGGCCGGCGGCCGGGACCAACGCCACGACCTGCACGCCGGGCGCGTGGAACGTCGCGCGCATGTTGCAGGCGGCCGAGACCATTCCCATGAATCTGGGCTTTCTCGGCAAGGGCAA
>PMNO01000536.1 GCA_003161835.1 Myxococcales bacterium
ATGTCGCCGATCTCGTCCAAGAACAGGGTGCCGCCGTTCGCCATTTCGAACAGCCCCCGCTTGGACGAGACCGCCCCCGTGAACGCCCCGCGCGCATGTCCAAATAGCTCGGATTCCAGCAGCGATTCGGTGAGCGCGGTGCAGTTGACCGGCACGAACGGATCGCCGACGCGCGGGGAATGGGTGTGGATGGCGCGCGCGACCAGTTCCTTGCCGGTGCCCGATTCGCCGGTCACGAGGACGGTCGCCGAGGTCACGGCGACGCGGGCCACCAACTTGTAGACATCCAGCATCACGGCGCTCTTGCCGACGATGTCTTCGATCTTGGTGCTGACGGCCTGGGTGGGTGCGGCCTTCTGTTCGGCAATCAGCCGGCGACGCTCGAGCGCGCGTGCCACGGTCAAGCGGAGTTCCTCGACCTTGAATGGCTTCGACACATAATCGTAGGCGCCGCGTTGGATGGCCTCCATGGCGCCGGCCACGTCGCCGAACGCCGTGATCAAGATGACCGGCGTTCCCGGGGACCCCTCCGTGAAGGCCTTCAGCACGTCGAATCCACTCGAACGTTCCATCCGAACGTCGGAAACCACCAGGTCGTACCGGCCCGCTTGCGCGCGTTCGATGGCGCCGGCGCCATCGTCGACGGCGTCGACTTCGAAGTTCTCGGCGCGCAGGATCTCGCACAACAAATCGCGCGCGACCCGATCGTCCTCGGCAACCAGGACCCGGGTCATGAGCGTCCCCCGGCGGCCACCGCGCGCCGGGTTGGCTCGCTGGTGGCCTTGGTGGCGGTCTTGGTCGGTGGCCCAGCCTTGGGCAAGCGGACGAAAAACGTCGAGCCACGGCCGGGCTGGCTTTCGACCGAGATATTGCCCCCCAGCGCCGCCACCAGCTGGCGACAGATGGCCAGGCCCAAACCGGTTCCCTTTCCGCGGCCCTTGGTCGTGTAGAACGGCTCAAAGATGCGCTTCAAATCATCCGCGGGAATTCCGTGGCCGGTGTCGCTCACTGTGATCAAGACGTTGTTCTCCTCGGGACTCGCGGCCACCGTGACCCGGCCGTTCCGGTCCACGGCATCGAGCGCGTTGGTCAATAGATTCACCAGAATTTGGCGCAGGAGGCCCGGATCGGTCACCAGATCCCGCAGCGCCGCGTCCTGGCGGTCGATCTCGCGCACGACCGGCGCCCGGCCGACGACCTGGGAGTCGACGGCGTGGGTCAATTCGATGGCTTCGTCCAGCAAACGTGGCAAATCAGTCGCCTGCGTTTCGGGCTCGAGCGGACGCGTGGAATCGAGGTAGTCGCGGACGATGCGGCTGATCCGCTCGATTTCGCGGGACGATACTTCGAGGCGATCCCGCAGCACGGGCTGCAGATCCCGCTGCAGCAGCGCGAGCTGCAAGTGGCCCGAGACCGACGACAGGGGCGTTCCGATTTCGTGGGCCAGCTGGGCCGCCAATTGACCCAACGCCGCGAGCCGGACCTTGGAGGCGTTGTCGCGTCGCATGTCGCCGAGCAGCCGATTGAGTTGATTCAGGGTGGCGTTCTTCTCGGAGAGGTCGCGGGTGGCCGCCTGGATCTCGCCGGCCAGGCGCTGATTGAAGGCCCGGATCTGCGCGTCGGCGCGAGACAACCGCTCCAGCATGCGGTTGAAGCCGTGTGACAGTCGGCCGAATTCATCGACCGTGTCGACCGGGATCCGACGCGACAGATCGCCCCCTTCGACGTCGCGCATGGCACCCGCCAATCCTTCGAGCGGACGGCCTATCACCCGGTTGGTGATCAACCCCGACAGGAGGGTGAGCGCCACCAGCAACACCACGCCGGTGACCATCGACACGCGCTTCTCGGTTTGCAGCGCCGACTCCACCGGACCGAGCGTCCACTTCATCACGAGCGTGGCCTTCCAGGGGCCCTTCAAGTCCACAGCCAGCTCGATGGGCTCGGACTGAGCACCTCCCACCGAGGCCTTGGTGAACCCGAGCGGCGGGCGCGCCAGCGGCGCGAACCGCGTGATCTCCGGTCGATCCCCTCGCGGCGCGACGATGCGGCTCGAAGGGGTGTAGGCCTCGCGGTAGATGTAGAGGTCCAGACGGACGATTCGGCTGTGCCGGTTCAGATAGCCGAGCAGCTTCTCCTCGAACTCGCGATCGTCGGCGTCGGGCTCGACGCTCTTCAGATCCTCGGCGATGTCGTGGGCCAGCTCCTCGGCGGACGTTTGCGCCTCCTTGAGGATGCGCGCCTGGGTCAAGTACAGCCGTATTCCCGAGGACACGAACACCGTCAGCGCCACCGACACGGCGATCAGCCAAATTTTTGTGCGAACGGTCATCGCGGCCCGTCGACAATCCTACCGCATGCGGCCTGCCCACGAATCCCACGAATGACGACCGGCGCGCCCGGGCTCCAGAGCTGCGCTAGTGTGCTGCGAGACGAATGACGGTCGCCATCGTAATAGGCATTCTGATGGCGTCGGGCCCCGGGCAGGCGCCCGGCACCGCGGCGCTGGTGGCGGCATTGTCGGAGGCGCTCACGCCCGGCTCTTCGATTGTCGTCGAGGACGCCACGGTGATCTCCGACGCCGACTCCTTGCGCCTGGAACGCGAGCTGGGCGCCGCCGCGGTCGTGGCGGTCGTCGTGCCGGGGTTGGCGAACGCGGGCGCGGTGACCTTTCACGTACGGGTTCACGTAGCCGGGGGCGATCGCTGGATTGATCGCCGGGTCACCTTTCCGCCTGGGGACACGATGGTCGAGCGCGGGCGCACCATTGGTCTCACAGTCGCCTCGATCCTGCTTTCCGAAACCGCGCTCTTTCCCGCGGCGCAAGACCGGGCGCAAGACCGANNCGGTAGCGGCGGTTCCTGGCGGACCGGGCCTATCCCAGCACTCCGCCGCTGTGGCGGATTCCGGCACGCGATCCTACGCGCTCGAGCTGACGGCCGTGCAGGCCACTGGCGTGAGCGGGCCCGCCACGGGGCTTGGCGGCGCCGCGCATTTCGAAATGGCCGCGACCGCCGGCTGGTGGTTGCGCATCGGGGGAGGGGCGCGGGGGGGATCCGTCGCGGGCCTGGGGGGGAACGATCTCGTTGCCTGGGCGACCATCGGCGGGGCGTGGCGCCTGCCAGCGGTGATTCACGGCGGGCGGTTCGGGATTGGCGCCTGCCTGGATGCGGGCTTCGTGCTTCACGAACTGTCGCACACCAGAGCCGCAGGTACCACAGCGTACGCAAGCCGCCTGCTGCCGCAGGCGACGGTTCTGGTTCAGGGGAGCTGGCGCATGAGTTCTTCCTGGACGGCCGTGGCGGCGCTGGGCTCCGAGATCGCTTTCGGCGTCACCGACGTGTGGGTGGCGAGCAAGCCCGTGGCGCACATTCCGGTCGTGCGGGGATTGGCCCTTTTGGGCGTTCGCTTCGGTTTCTGAGCCTCAGGATACGTTGGGGGGCTTTTGGCTGCCTGATTTGTCCATCCCGGGGATACTCTTGGACGATGAGTTCGGATTCCGGCGGGCGTTCGCTTGGCACGTTGCGGCTTGTTGCGCAGCCTGCCAACGAGGTCTCCGATCCGGCGCGTCCGAAGCGGGACGATCTGGCATTGCTTGCCGCGATCCGGCTCGGTCAACCCCAGGCCGCTTCCGATCTGTGCGACAGGCTGTGGCCGCAGGTGGACCGCACGCTGCGGCGATTGCTGGGACGCTTCGATTCGGACCAAGAGGATCTCGCGCAGATATCCCTCATCGAGATCGTAAATACGATTGGCAACTATCGCGGAGATTGTTCGCTCGACCGGTGGGCGCAGACCGTCACCGCGCATGCGGTCTTCAAACACCTCCGGCGCCGCAACCTCGAACGGCGCCTATTTTCCGAATTGCTCGCCGACGACGTGTATGCCGGCCCGGTTCAAATCGAGCGCCTGGCGCAGACCCGGCAATTGCTGGGACGAATCGCCGCTCATCTCGACGGGATGAACGAGGCGCGGGTTTGGGCCTTTCTGCTGCACGACGTCCTGGGATACGACCTGCACGAGATTGCGGCGATGACAGGCGTGACCGTCGCCGCCGCGCAGAGCCGGCTTTCGCGCGGTCGGCGCGAGCTGCACGAGCGCGTCGCCGAGGATGCCGAACTGGTGGACCTTCTGGAGGAAATGAAGCCGAAGATAGACGAGGGGGAGCGGTAGACACGTGAAGGGGAGACTTTCCAAGAGGGCGCCGGCGCCGGACCATCGGTATGCGGCACTGTGCGCCGAGGGCTTTCGGAGGTTTCTGCTCCGTTTTCGTGCCGACGAGCGGATTCGGGCACCATTCAACCGAGGCAAGACCGTGGCGGGGCTCGAGCGGGCGCTCGCGCGGCGCGGACGTCAGGTTCTGCTTCGGAGGCTGGGCGCCCGGGTCGGGGTGTTGTCAGCGGCGGCGGCGGTCTTGTTCGCGATTGGCTGGATGTGGTCCGGCCGGCCGTCGGAAATCGTCCGCTCGGGCGGCGTGGTCTCGCGGCCCACCCATGCTCTGACGGTGTTGGGAGCGACCACGACTGGCACGGCTCCCGCCGGAGCCATCATCGTGGGCGGTGGCATTGCACGCCAACCGTTGACCGGGGGCATGACGTTGGAGCCGGGGACCGGGCTCTTGGCGCCGGTGGGCAACGAGGTGCGCATCGGTACGGCGGACGGCACGGTGCTGACCCTGGAGAGAGGCGGCGAAATGACGGTGGGTGAGCAGAGCGCTCTTCGCCGCTTTTCCTTGAAGCAGGGCGCCGTCCGCGCTCAGGTCACCAAGCTGCAGGCGGGGGAACGTTTCATCATCGCGACCGCCGACGCGGACGTGGAGGTTCATGGAACGGTGTTTCGCGTCGCCCTCGTGCCTCGCGATCCGGATTGTGGCTCCGGCATCCGAACCCGGGTATCGGTCCTCGAGGGAGTGGTCCGTGTGCGCGCCCGGGATCTCGAAGCGTCCGTGGCCGCGGGCGAGACGTGGCCTCCGGGGTGTGCGGAGATTGAATCGGGATTGGCCAAGGTGGGTGTGGTAGGCGACCAGGCGGAGCAGACGCCGCCCATCGCGATCGCGCCGCGGCCCATGCGCCCAGCTCTGGCTCCGCCTCGGAGCGGACGCGCTGTCGATGCTCGCGTCGAGCCGACTCGTTCAGTGGTGATCACGCGGCCCTCCGGCGTCGCGGTGGCGCCTGCTGGCCCGGCCAATCCCGCCACCTTGCGCCAGACCTCGGCCTCGCTGCTCGCTGCCCAAAATGATCTCTTCGTGGCCGCGCTTCGAGCCAGCAAGCAGGGGCAAATGACGAACGCGATCCGCCTGTTTTCCCGGTTGATTGACACGTACCCCGATGGACCGCTCGCGGAAGGTGCGATGGCTCAGAGGATGAGGCTCTTACACTCCGTCGACCCGGAAGGAGCGGCGCGTGCGGCGACGCAATATCTGGCGCGTTTTCCCGGTGGCTTCGCAAGCGCACAGGCGCGCCAGCTCGTCGGCTTGACGCCGTGACCCGGCCCACGGGCCCGCAACCGGATCCGCGCCGAGCCGCGTGGGCTCGAGGTGCGGTGCTGGTTCTCGCGCCCGGACGGGCGAAGTTCGCGTCGCTGGTGCTGTGGGCGGTGATCTCCTCGTCGTGCCACGCTCGAATTCAGTTCGATCCGAATGGATGCGACAAGGACGACGAGTGTCCGCTGGCCAGCCTTCACTGTGATCTTACGTCGGCGACGTGCGTAACCTGTACCGCTGACGCGCATTGTGTCGCACTCGGACTTGGGGCCCGATGCGATATGGCGTCCCACCGTTGCGTCGAGTGCGGGACCGATTCCGACTGCGACTCGGGCAAGGTGTGTCGCTTTCGACAATGCGTCACCTCGTGCCAAGGGGAAGGAAACAATTCGGCCTGTCCCGCCGCCACCCCGCATTGCGAGGCCGATCTCGGGTTCTGCATACTGTGCGAGGAGGACAACAGGGCTTGCGCCTTCGCGTCGTCGTCGGGTTCGGTTTGCAGCCGCGCGGGCCGCTGTGTGTCCTGCGCGTCCGATGCCAACTGTGGAGTGGCCAATCCCCGTTGTGATACGACCAACGGTCGTTGTGTCGAATGCCTGAGCGCCGGCGACTGCGGCGCCGCCAAACCGATCTGCGACCCCACGATGTCGTGCGTGGCCCTTCCCTGAAGGTTCACGCACGCGGGCGCTCCCTCTACGGGCCGCTCACCGGCCGAACCAATTTCGTCACGTCGCCGCCGAGATCTGCGATCCCGTCGTACAGGAGCTGGGCCATGTAGTCGAAGTTGTGCGCCCACGCCCCGGGTTCCTTGCGTGAAAATTGATAGTTGAAGGACGCCTTCATCAGGGCCGG
>PMNO01000561.1 GCA_003161835.1 Myxococcales bacterium
GATCATGACCCAGGTCAAAATCGAGATGGGCAACGACCGGAACAACTCGACCGGCCCGGACCCGGCCACGATGCGGCTCGCGAGCGAGGCGGCGAACGTCAAGCGGGCTCCCGGCTTCCAGCTCGCCGCCGACGCCAAGGCCGTCAACCCAAACCTCAAAGTGAGCATCCTGCGCTGGAACGCCCCGGCATGGGCGAACAACAACGACGCGATCTACACCTGGTACAAGAACTCAATCCTGGCCGCGTATCGCGGCTACGGGTACATGGTCGATTACGTCAACCCCGGGCTCAACGAACGCGCCCCGGATCTAACCTGGGCCAAGCAATACGCGGATCGCGTGAAGACCGACACCACGGGCTTCAACAGCGCGACCGAGCAGATGCTCTACAACAAGATCAAGGTCGTGATCTCCGACGAGGCCGGGATTGGATCCTTCGGCGGCAGCATGGTGAGCGACGCTGCCCTGCTTGCCGCCGTCTCGGTAGCCGGATACCACTACAACACAGACGACGATGGCACCGGGAACTTCAAGAGGTTGGCGGAACATTTCGACAAGGAGGTCTGGAACAGCGAGGCGCAGGCCACTTTTGGCAACACCGCCTTCCGTCCTTTCAACAACACGAAGGATCCCACTGTAGCTGGTACGGGAATCGGTGGAATCGGCGGCCCGCTGGAGATGGGCAACACGATCATCAAGGGGTTCGTCAATTCGCGCCGGACCCATTTCGTGTATCAGCCGGCCATTGGCTCGTTCTACGAGGGCGGACAGTTCGCGTTCAAGGAACTGGTCAGTGCACGCGACCCCTGGTCGGGCTGGATTCACTATGACGCCGGCCTCGACGTCCTGAGGCATTTCAGCTGGTTCGCGAAGACTGGCTGGGAGAACGCGGACAACACCGCGGGCATATGGCGGGTCGTCGCGCAATCCAGCTACACCGGCGCGACCGGCACCAACCCGGTGAACGGACGCAGCGGCACCCCCAGTTACTTGACGCTCGCGGCGCCCGACAAGAGCGCTTTCTCGACTGTGTTCATGAACGACAGCGACAGAGAGCAAACCTACACGCTCCGTACGGTGAACATGGGGGTGTCGGCCACATCGCCCCTTGAGCTGTGGGAAACGCGGGCCGCCGATTCGGGGACGGCATTCAATGGCCACTACATGAGGTATCTGAGTACCCTCTCCCCCGATTCGAGCGGGATCTACACCATCATCGTCAGGCCCTACTCGGTCATGACGGCCACGACGCTGGTGCGTCAGCCGAATGTGGAATTCAACACCCCACTCCCGGTCGAGGGCACCCGCACCGTCCTCGATACGGACGCCACCGGCGCGGTCCACGACACCTCGGACAAGATTCTCTACGCGGATGACTTCGATTATTCCGCCAAGACCGTCCCGGTGATCGGAGCGGACGCGCAGATCATGGGGACCGAAGACTATGTGACGTCTCGCGGGGGCACCCAGAGCGTGATCCCGCGCTATGTCTGCGATCGCAACGGCGCCTTCGAAGCCTATCTCCCAATCGGCTCCAGCAACTATCTTCTGCGGCAACAGCTCGATCAATCGGTCATGGGGCTTGGCGGCACGTGGAACAGCGGCGATCCCATCACCGGCATCGGCGACAACCGCTGGCTCAACTACAAGGCCAGCGTCGACGTGTCGTTCGAAAACAACAGCACCCAAGGCGGCAGCAACTACGCCGCGCTCGGCGTCCGTCAGCAGGGTGGCCCGATCTCGCACACCATGAACGGCACCCCCTACTTCCTGAAGTTCTCGTTCGACGGCGGCTGGCAGCTGCTCGTCGACGGAAGCGCCGTCGCCAGCGGAAACGTCGTCAGCGGTTCGGGCGGCGTGACGATCTCGGGATTCAAGGCGGCCTTCGACGCCTGGCACACGCTGACCATTCAGGTCGTCGATGCGGTGGTGACGGCCTATCTGGACGGTGTGATGCTCACGACCTTCACCGATCCCAAGCCCAGATTGTCCGGCCGTGTGGATCTGGCCAGCGGCTACTACTACACGCGCTTCGACAACTTGAAGGTCGAGACGATCGAAGGATCTCCCCCGTACTACTCCGAGCTCCTCGACGACCTGGAGATGGAAGACCTATCCGCGCCCCCCGCTACAAAGCTCGTTTACGGCGGCTCGTGGGCGCACCAGAACGGCAAGAGCATGTACAACTACCAGCGCTCGCTGTCGACAAGCCAGGGAACCGACTCCACGCTCCAGTACATCTTCACCGGCACCGGTCTCGACATCCTGGGCCCGAACGCCGGTACGGCGAAGCTCGAAGTCACGGTGGACGGCCAGATCGTCAAGCCATCGGACAGCACGATGGCCGCGACGGAGCTCTACCAGACCTTCACGCTCCGTGGTCTCACACTCGGGGCGCACACCGTTCAGGTGAGGGTAGTGAGCGGAGTCTTGGTCGTGGACGCGGTCGGCGTTGTTCCGTAGTCCTCCCGGGGTTCGGGGGATGATGGAGAACTCACATCGAAAATGGTCCGGTTTTTGGGGGGCAGGTCAACGAAACCGTCCACCAAATCGGG
>PMNO01000021.1 GCA_003161835.1 Myxococcales bacterium
CATCTGACCAGCGTGACGTGCTCGGCGTGCTCAAGGCTGCGAACCCGCTCTCGAAGGCCGAGCGCTCTGCAGGTTTGAACCTGCGGCGCACCGACCAACCGGCGGACAAACCTGTGTTGGCTGCGGCCTCACTGATGTGTGTCAGACCGGGTGTCGGAGGGGCGACACACGCGCTGAGTACATACGCGCCGTGGGAGGCGTGGCTGCTGGCAGCCGCGTGACGTACCCGTTAGACGGCGGTGTCGATCCGGCGAGCGAGCGCCAGGTAGGTCTCGATCGCACCGGGAAGAACATCGAGGTGCACGATCGTTCCGTTCGGATGCTCGACAAGATCCACGACCACCGCCACGGCCGGGGCGTCAGCGTCACCCGCGACGACAAGGGCGCCCGGCACTATCACCGACGCGTCGCGCGCTTCGTCGAGAAACGTCTTTCGGCGGGTCAGGACGCGCCGTCGATGGTGGTGGCGTGCGTAGTCGCCGGCGTCGACGTCCAGCTGGCGAGGAGGTTCAACGCCTCGTGGGAGGGCGTTCCGGGTTCGGCGGTATACACGTTGATCCGCTGTCCCGAGTCGTCGGCGATCTCGAATGCATCGAAGCTGAGCGTGAGGTCACCGACCAGAGGGTGGTGCAGACGCTTCGATCCGGTGCGGTGGAACTTGACGTTGTGCGCACCCCAGCGGACGCGGAACTCTTCGCTTCGCGTCGAGAGCTCACCGATGAGGTCGGACAATCGCCGGTCGTAGGGATCGCGTCCGGCCTCGGCCCGCAGGATCGCGACGGCGTCGTTAGCAATGCCCTCCCAGTCGAGGAAGAACTCCGTCGCGCGCGGGTTCAAGAAGAGAAACCGCGCAGTGTTCGCCGGGAGAACGGGATCCGTGAACACCTCGGAGTAGAGGGCGCGGCCGAGATCATTGGCCGCAAGAATGTCGAGCCGTCCGTTCCGAACGTAGGCCGGCGCGGTGATGGCGTCGAGGATCCGCTGCACCGTCGGGCGGACGCGCTCCTGGGTTGGGCGACGAGTCGGCCGCGTCGTATGAACCGATCGGACGAGATCGAACAGGTGAGCGCGTTCGGCATCGTCGAGCTGCAACGCGCGCGCGATCCCTTCGAGTACTTCTTCGGACACACCACTCGCGTTCCCGCGTTCGAGACGCGTGTAGTACTCGACACTGATCCCGGCCAACATCGCAGCCTCTTCGCGGCGCAGCCCGACAACTCGACGGTTCCGGCCGTAAGCGGGCAGCCCGGCCATCTCCGGGGTGATCTTCGCTCGCCTCGAGACAAGGAACTCGCGGATGTCGTTCTTGTTGTCCACAGCTCAACGCTACGGCACATCGATCCCAGGAGGGAGGCCCTGCCAGTACCCCTAACAACCGGGCCTCCCTGAAGTTGGCTGCTCCTGGTTGAGTGAAAGAGGTCCCCACGAACGGAGCAAGCCATGAGGCACATCCGGCTCGGAAATCTCGACGTTGCCCGCATCGGTCTGGGCGCGATGGGCATGTCGTTCGGCTACACCGGAGCCGGTTCTGACGATGCCGAGGCGATCCGAACCATCCACCGGGCGCTCGATCTGGGCGTCACGTTCATCGACACCGCGGAGATGTACGGGCCGTTCACCAACGAGCTTCTCGTCGGTGAGGCCCTGAAGGGACGCCGCGACAACGTGGTACTGGCGACGAAGTTCGGCTTCGTCTCCCATGCCGCCGGCGGCGCGGGCGTTCTTGACAGCAGCCCGGCGAACATCCGCACCGCGGTCGAAGGCTCGTTGCAGCGGCTCGGTACCGACCACATCGACCTCTACTACCAACACCGCGTCGACCCGACCACGCCGATCGAGGACACCGTGGGCGCGCTGAGCGAACTGGTAGCGCAGGGAAAGGTCCGATACATCGGGCTCTCCGAAGCGGGGCCCGACACGATTCGCCGCGCGCACGCCGTGCATCCGATCACAGCACTTCAGTCCGAGTACTCGTTGTGGACACGCGACGCGGAAGCACATGTGCTGCCGCTGCTACGCGAGCTTGGCATCGGCTTCGTCGCCTACTCGCCCCTCGGGCACGGGCTCCTCACCGGCGCAGTGCGTTCGCTCGACGACCTCGATGACGACGACTGGCGCAAGACCAACCCACGGTTCACCGGCGACAACTTCCAACACAATCTGCGCATCGTCGACGACGTTCGCGCGGTCGCGGTCGAGGTCGGCGCCACACCGGCGCAGGTTGCGATTGCGTGGCTGCTGGCCCAAGGCGATGACATCGCCCCAATCCCCGGCACCAAGCGCGTCGCGCGCGTCGAAGAAAACGCCGCCGCCGACCGAGTCGAGCTCACCGCCGATCAGCTCGGGAAACTCGACAACCTCACGCCCGCCGCGGGCGATCATCACAACGAAGCCCAGATGCAGATGATCGAACGCTGAATCACGATGCCGCCCAGCCCGACAGAACTGAACATGAAAAGGAATCCCCTGAGATGCCTACATGGAGCGACGACGACCTCGGACAAATCGGTGACGCGACCGAACTTCAACTGGCGTCCGCACGCGACGACGGCGGCCTGAGCCCGTACACAACGATGTGGGTCGTGCGAGTCGGCAAGGAGCTGTACGTGCGTTCGGCTGGTGGACCGGATCGTCTGTGGTACCGCCGTGCGCAGGCCGGCGGTGGCGGCCGTATTCGAGCGGGCGGCGTCGAGCGCGACGTTGTCTTCGGCGAAGCCGACCCTGGCTCACACGGCGACATCGACGCGGCCTACCACGCCAAGTACGACGCGTACGGTCCGACGATCGTTGGACATGTGATCGGTCAGGGCGCTCGACACGTCACGATCCGACTCCAGCCTCGAACGAACGACTGAGCTTGCGAGCCCGAGGAGACCAAGATGGCTATAAGTCAGGAAGCACGCAAGAACCACGACGAGCTGTTCCCGAATCACGTCTCCACGCTGAAGGTCACTGACCCCGAACTCATCGAGTACTTCGACAACTTCGCATTCGGCGAGGTCCTCGAATACGACTCGATCGGAGAACACACCCGACTGATGGTTCAGTTGGCGGCTCTGATCGCGTGTCAGGCGCTGAGTGAGTACAGGGTGATGCTCGGCGCCGCCCTGACGGTCGGAGTCACGCCCGTGCAGGTCAAGGAGATCGTCTACCAGGCAGTCCCGTACGTCGGTATGGCGAAGGTCTTCGATTTCCTGCAGGCGACGAACGAGGTCCTCGTCGCTCGCGGCGTCGAGTTGCCACTCGAAGGCCAGTCGACGACTACGCCCGACACGAGGCAGGCGAAGGGCCTCGCCGTTCAGAAAGAGATCGTCGGGAGCACACACGTCGAGCAGATGTACGCCACCGCGCCCAGCGATGAGGAACACATCCAGCACCTTCTCTCAGCGAACTGCTTCGGAGACCACTACACCCGGAGTGGTCTCGACCTGAAGACTCGTGAGCTCCTGACCTTCTCCATGCTGATCTCCCTCGGCGGCTGTGACCCGCAAGCCAAAGGCCACGTCGCCGCCAACCTGAACGTGGGCAACGACCGGGCGACGCTCCTCAGCCTCGTCACACAGCTCCTGCCGTTCATCGGCTACCCCCGCACGCTCAACGCGATCCGCGCCATTGACGAGGTGGCACCGGCATGACCCAGACCGGTGGCGAGCACTTCAGCGAAAAGCGTGCGAAAGAGTCGTCGCACCGAAAGGAGACTCAACATGCGTGAGACAGCAACAACAGAGGACACCCGAGTCCTGGACTACAGACAGAACCCGTTCCGCCTCGTGTACGAGTACGCGATCACGGAGAACGTGCCGGGCAAGGTCAACATCCACCCGGTCAGCTACAAGCTGCGCGGACTCGACATCGCGGCCAACGTCTACACGCCGGCGGGCTACGACCCCGCTGGGAGATTTGCGGCGATCATCGTGGCGCACCCGAACGGTGGGGTGAAGGAGCAGACCGCGGGTCGGTACGCCCAGCGGCTGGCGGAGCAGGGCTACGTCACGATCGCGGCGGACGCCGCGTACCAGGGTGCGAGCGAGGGCGAACCGCGCAGCGTGGACAAGCCCTTCTTCCGCACCGACGATGTCCACGGCATGGCGGACTTCATCGCGAGCTTCCCTGGCGTCGACGTCGATCGTCTGGGTGCGCTGGGCATCTGCGGCGGTGGCGGGTACACGTTGAAAGCCGCGCAGTCCGACAAGCGATTCAAAGCTGTCGCCACGCTGAGCATGTTCAACTCCGGCCGCGTCCGCCGCAACGGGATGCAGGACTCACAAATCGACACCATCCAGCAGCGCCTGCAGCAGGCGAGCGCGGCCCGCGCCCAGGAAGCGACCGGCGGCGAGATTCTCTACGCAGGCGACGCCGACATGACTGACGAGGAGATCGCGGCGTTGCCGTTCGANNCCGGTACCGCCGACAAGGAACTGTTCGTCATCGAGGGCGCCAGGCATATCGAGACCTACTGGGTCGACGAGTACGTGGACGCCGCACTCGACAAGCTGACCGCGTTCTATGCCAGGACAATCGAGTGAAAATGCCGTTCGCTCACGCGGATGCGCCGACGCACCGGCATAGAGACGACCAAACCTCACGAAGGACGCATGCATTATGAAGGATCAAGTTGTCGTTGTGATTGGTGCTGGCGGGGTGNNATCTGCGATCGCTCGGCGGCAGAGTCCTGGCAAGTCACTGTTGCTGGCGGACTTCAGCGAGAAAACCCTGAAGGCGGCCGCGGACGAACTCACCGGTCTCGGCCTCCGCGTAACGACCCAGATCGTGGACGTGTCCGATCGTGATTCGGTCCGCTCGCTCGCCGACGCAGCGGATGGACTTGGCGATGTCGTTCAGCTGGTTCAGGCCGCCGGATTGTCGCCCGCCATGGCACCGCCCGAGGCCATCTTGAAGGTCGATCTCTACGGGACGGCCCTGGTATTCGAGGAGTTCACACGCGTGATCGCTCCCGGAGCCTCCGCGATCGTGATCTCGAGCATGGCCGGCTACCGCCAGCGACCGCTGGAGCCGGCACAGGAGCAGCAGCTGGCCACCACTCCCGCCGACGAGCTGTTGGATCTGCCGTTCCTGTCGTCGGAGTACATCCCCAACTCCGTTCGAGCTTACGAATTCTCGAAGCGCGCCAACTACTTGC
>PMNO01000144.1 GCA_003161835.1 Myxococcales bacterium
TGGGTCTACCCCTATCTGTACGCAGGCGGAACCGGCAACGGGGTCTACATCATCGACGCCACCGATCCCGCCCACGCGAGCCTGGTAACCAAGGTCGCAACCGGCTCCCTGGGCAATTTTCGCATCGGGCCGACCTACGGCGCAGGCAACTATCTGGTAGTGGCCCAGATGGACCAGGCGACCTCGAGCGTGTCGGTTCTGGACGTCGGGAATCCGGCAAAGCCCTTCTTGCTGGCCACCGGAAAAACCTCCGTCAGCTTGTATTCAGCGGTGGTGATCGGCGACCAGATCTACGGCGCGGGTACGAACGGCGACTATGCGTTCATGAAGTGGAGCCCCACCGCGGTCACCATGATGGCGCAGACGAAATCCGGCAGCGATCGCGGCGGGTACTGCACCTACCAGAGCGGCTTCGCGATCTGCGGGCAGTCGAGCGAAGGCTACAAGAAACGGGATCTGCACAACATGGCCAGCGTCACCATGGCGGGCCACGGAACCGATCCCCAGGGCGTGGGCGGCGACTTCGATTTCGCGACCATCGTCGGCAACCTGGTCTACCTTGGCAATGACCACGGCTCGGGGGCTGCGTTGATTCCGCATACGATGGCGCCCGATTCGACGGCTCCCGAGGTCGTCAAGGTCTACCCGAACGACGGCGACACGAAACAACCCACCACCTCGCGAGTGACGGTCTTCTTCTCGGAGGACATCGATCTCGGGACGGTCAGCAACACGAATATCTTCGTGCGCAAGATGGGTGGCACGGCGTTGGACGGGACGTTCAGCAAATCATCCTTCAACGCGATTTCATTTGGCCCCAAGGCACCCCTGGAGGCGAACGCAACCTATGAGGTCGTGATTCCGGCCGGCGGCTTGAAGGACCTGGTGGGGAACACGATCGCGACCGCGGCCATGGCGCGCTTCTCGACCGGCGCCTCGGTGGCGCCAGGCGGCGGCGGCGGAGCCGGCGTCGTTGGTACCGGCGGGGCGGGAGGTAAGGGCGCCGGCGGAACGTCCGGCGGTACCGGCGGCGGAGCTCCCGCTGGCGGGACCACGGGATCGTCTACGGGCGGGGCGTCGTCCTCGGGCGGAGGAACGGCCACGGGCGGTTCGGTGGGCGCCGGTACGGGCGGCGCTACGGTCGTCCTCGGCACCGGCGGCGCCAGCGGAGGTAGCCCGGGATCGTCCACGGGCGGTTCGGCTGGTCCCGGCACGAGCAGCGGCGGCAGCACCGGCAGCACCGGCAGCGGTGGGGCAGCGGTCGGTATGGCCGCCGGCAGCGCGGCGGGCTGCGCATGCAACGTCCCCGGAGGTGCCAATTCGACCGGGGGCGGTGTTGTGTCGCTCCTCGGTTTGGCGTTGGTGCTGGGTGCGCGCCGCGATCGTCGTCGGCGCAACACGGCCAACAAATCATGAAGAGACTCCCCGCCCTCGCGGTGGGGACGGCGCTGGCTGCCCTGCTCGCTCCCCGCTCCGCCGCGGCTCTGACGATCANNACGCCGCCAACACCAGCGACAACGCCACTCAGACCGTGTACGCCCCGGCGACCGCGAAGCCGCCGAGCAGCGCCTCCAGCATCATCCTCGACGCTGGGCGACATCAGGTGTGGAATGTGAACCCCGACAGCAACAGCGTCAGTATCATCGACACCGTCCAGTTGAAGCGGAAGGCCGAGATTCCGGTGGGCAAGGAACCACATTTCCTGGCCCAGGCACCCGACGGGACGATCTGGGTCGCCAACCAGATGTCGGACGAGATCGTCGTATTGGATGGCGACGCCGGGGCGGTCAAGGCGCGGATCGCCCTGCCCTACGCGTCGCAACCGCGCTCGGTCGTGTTTGGCCCCACTGGCCTGGCCTACGTGTCGTTGTATGCGACCGGCAAGCTGGTCGAGATTGATCCGGCCTCGCGCCAGGTCAAGCGCGAGCTGATGCTGGGGCCGACTCCGGCGGGGGTGTCGGTCGCGAGCGACGGGCGTATCTTTGTCACCCGCTTCATTTCACCCGTCGACCACGGGGAAGTCTGGGTGGTGTCACCCGACACCTTCACCCTGAAGAACACCATCCAGCTGGCGTTCGACAAGGGACCCGACACGCAGTCATCGGGCAGGGGCGTACCGAACTACGTCTCGTCGTTCCTGATCTCCCCCGACGGAACCCAGGCCTGGGTCACGGCCAAGAAGGACGACACCGCGCGCGGAATACAGCGTGACGGACTGTCTTTGACCGCCGACAATTTCGTCCGTCCCGTCATCTGCGCGATCGATCTCAAGACCGAAAAGGAGATGCTCGAAAAGCGCCAGGACGTCGATAATCGGTCCACACCCGTGTCGGTGGCGTTCTCGCCGCGTGGCGACTACGCGTTCGTGCTGATTCAACCCAGCAACTGGATCGGAATCATGGATGCCTATGCGGCCCAGCAAATCAGCGGCATCCGGGACGTCGGCAATGCGCCGGACGGCCTCCTGATGTCGCCGGACGGAAAGTTGTTCGTCAATGCTTTCCTGTCACGGGAGGTGATCGTCTACGACGTGACATCATCGCTCTCCTCGGCGGATCATACGGCCCCCGACCCTGCAACCCGGATCCGGACCGTCGATGTGGAGCCGCTCTCCGCCCAGCTCCTGATGGGCAAGAAGATCTTCTTCAATGCCGCCGACACCCGCATGGGACACGCGGGCTACATGAGCTGCGTATCGTGCCACTTCGGCGGATTCAGCGACGGGCGGGTGTGGGATTTCACCGACCGCGGCGAAGGCCTGCGCAACACGAAATCGCTTCTGGGCGTTCGGGGAATCGGCGAAGGGCGGGTTCACTGGAGCGCCAATTTCGACGAGATTCAGGACTTCGAACGTGACATCCGCCACGACTTCGGTGGTTCTGGATTCATGTCGGACGCCGAATTCGACTCCCGTTGTGTGACGGTCCCCGAGGTCTACCCGAACGGCGGCGCGGGGACCGCCCCAGGCAGCGCCCCGACCACGGAGCGACGCTACGACCCGTTCATGAAGGCCTCGGCTGGTGTCAGCGTGGAATTGGACGCGCTGGCCGCGTACATCACGTCGCTGGACAAGGTCCCTCGCAGTCCCTATCGCAATCCGGATGGCAGCTTCACCGCGGCCGCGCTGGAGGGGAAGAAGATATTCGAACGTGCGGGCTGCGTCCCTTGCCATTCCGGACCGGATTTCACGGACAGCGCATTGGGCGTCGTGCATGACATTCAGTCCATCTTGACCACTTCGGGCTCGCGCCTGTTCGGCAAGCTGACGGGCATCGATACTCCGTCCCTGAAGGGTGTCTGGCAAAGCGCGCCCTACTATCACGACGGACGTGCCGCGACGCTGACGGAGCTCTTCACGACCTACAACAGCAAGGACCAGATGGGTGTCACCAGCACGCTGACGCCCGTCGAGCTCGGGCAAATGGTCGAGTACCTGATGGAATTGGATGACGTGCCAGAACCGCAGACCACCACGCCGACCCCGACTCCCAAGCCGGTTTCCAGCGCGCATGGCTCGTGTTCCGTCGGACCCGCCTCCTCGGGGCTGCGCAAGACCGGCCTGGCGGTAGCGTTGTTGTCGGCCGCCGTGGCGCTGGGAGTGATGCGGCGCCGCGGAAAACGGCACGATCGCCGTGATTGAGGCGATCCGCGCCCTCAGGAGGTTGTGGGCTCCATCGGCACCAGAATACCGTTGGGCTCGTCATGCAACCTCCCCGTGTCCAAGTCGTCCAGAGCGATCACGTTGTTCAAGGACGACATCAGCGGAAATCGCGTCTGGTCGAAGCGCGCGATCAGGTCTCCCGCGGCGTTGAACCGCAAGAGTTGATAGCCCTGCCCGTTCCGCTCGGTGCTGTGACCCTGCCAGTTGGCGAGCAGGAAGTCGCCGCTGGGTAGCATCTGGTAGCCGGAAAAGAAGAACGGGCTCAACGGCCGGTCCGCGCCCCTCGGCCCGAGGTGGCCCTTTCCGCCGATCGTCTGCAACAGGCGCTGCCCCTCGGTGTCGACGACCAGCAGGCTGGCCGCGTACCCGGTTGAAACCGTGACGACGTGTGGCGCGATCCG
>PMNO01000474.1 GCA_003161835.1 Myxococcales bacterium
ACCGTGGTACCCACCTTAACGCCTGTCCCGGTAGTAGTGAAAGTCGCAACTAGAGCGGTTACCGGTGTCCCGAACGGCACGGTCACTGAGATGGTCTTATTTGCTTCATTGATTGTGCCAACAGCTCCGGTAAACCCTGCGAACGAATATGCGGTGATTGCCTTGGCAGAGTTCGCGGCTATGCTGACGGTCACGGTATATGTTACGGTTGACATATCTGCCGCCGTTACGATATATGGGACAGGACTGGTGAAGTTATTCGGAGTCGAAAGGCTTGTTTGAACGGTAGTACCCACCGTAACGCCTGTCCCGGTGGTTGTGAAAGTCGCAACCAGGCCGGTTAACGGCGTCCCGAATGGCACAGTCACTGCGACGGTCTTCGCCGATTCATTGATTACGCCGGTTACTGCAGGCATGATAAAGCTAAAGGTGGTTAATGCTTTAGCGCTGCTTGGTGTTTGACCGCCACCACCACCACCTCCACCACCTCCTCCTCCGCTCCTTTCGCGCGCCTCGCTGACGCTGATGGCTCGTCCTTGAACGTCTCGGCCGTTCATGGTTTCGACAGCCTGCGCGGCCTCGGCGTCGCTGGACATCTCCACGAATGCAAACCCGCGCGAGCGCCCTGTTTCACGGTCCAAGATGACCTTGACGTCGGTTATGGTGCCAGCTTCGCTGAAGGCGTCGCGCAGATCCTGCTCCGTCACGCCATACGCGAGATTGCCGATATAGAGCCTTCTTCCCATCTTCGTTCTCCTTGGTTCAGATCGGGTCGGTGACCCGCGACGACGAAATCACGAACGGAAATGTTCGGTGATCAGATCGTCGTTTGGTTGGCGTCCTTCGGTCACCTGCACGTCCGGACCCGAATCAGCACCTTGAAGCTGACGAACCGCGGCAGAACGAGACGAACACGAATAGGACAAACGGTAAAAAGGTAACAGGCAGATTGCCAGGTTCCAAGGATTCCAGGAGGATTGGAGCAAAAAAATGAGGCTGGCTCTGCGGGCCGGTGCCCTCACCGTCCAGGCCGCCGCGGTGGACGCCCGGACTGGGGTTGGTCCGATTTTGGGCGGGGTCGAGGATGGGGCGCTTGCGCCCGCCGGGTGGCCGCGATCTGGTGCCGACGGCGCAGGGCCAGCGCCAGCAACACGAGCACGCCCACCGCCACTGCCAGCGGGATTTGCGAACGCCCCGAACTCTTGGTGGGTCCGGCATCGGGAGCAAGGCGCGCGCCGGTGCCCTGTGCGATCCCTCCATCGGTACCCCCGAGGGCGCTCGTGCCGCTTGGCACGGTGTTCTCCGGAGGCGTTTCGTGCGACGGGGGCGGGGGCGGCGAGGTGACGCTGTCGGGTGGCGGCAAATCTTCGTCCGGGACGACCAACGGTTGCCGCCGCGCCGCCGTGGCCTCGGCGGAGACGACGATCTCGTCGATGGCCCTGGCCACCGCCGCACCGAGCGCGCCTCTCGCCTGACCGGCGGACAGCCCCCGCCGGATGCGTGCGGCGTCCACCTCGGGGACGATGCCCGCGTTGCCTTTGCCGGTCGCGATGGCCGCCGCCCGCTCGCGGATTGCGATCAACAGCAACACCGGATTGGATTTGGGATCGCCGCCGAGCGCACGCTCGGCAAACACGCGATCGGCCAGTCCGGCTGCTGTCTCGTGGGCGAGCCGCGTGATGACCAGAACGAACACCGGACTTCGCAACCGCCGGCCGGCGGTGGTCAGCCGTCGCTCGAGATCAGCGCGGACGCGCGCCGAAAGCGCTCCCGCCTGATCCCAAAGGTGTGGCTCGGCGGCGCCCTGGGTCGGGGCGACGAACAACAGAGCGCTGAGCAATCCAGCCGCTGACGCGCCCTTGCGAATCATTGATTCACCGGGTTCTCTGGACGACGTGCCCACCGCATCAATAGCGCGGGATCGTCGGATCGACATGCCGGGACCAAGCGTCGATGCCACCGGCCAACGATACGACCCCTTCGATTCCGCGCGCCTCCAAAAAGGCTGCGGCACTCAGGCTCCTCACACCGTGGTGGCAATATGCAACCACTACTGTGCCCGGGGGCGACTCGACCTCGTTCCAGCGATCCTCCAGCTCCGGAAGAGGAATCAGGACGCTGTCGGGCAGGCGCGCCGTCTCGTGTTCCCATGGCTGGCGGACGTCCAGCAGCATGACGGATTGGCGCGCGTTGAACATCCGCGCCAATTCGTCGACCGTGATTTGCCGGGCCATCTGCGCTTAGCATATGCCACCGCGGGCCCCATCGTGGGTCCGATTGAGAATCCGCGCCGCCACACCGAGATTCGGATCTTTCCGTCAACGAAAAGTCCTGTAGTATGCCCTCCCATGACCCCCTGCCGACCTCTGAGGAAACGGCTCGTTTTTGTGATCGGCCCCTGTGTTCTGGGCCTCTTGCTGGTGCCGCTTGGCCAGCATCCCGCTGGTGCGTCTCCGTCTGACATTTCGACCGCGCGGGCGCGCAACGGGGCGGTGAACTTGGGATTGAACCTGGGTTCCGCCACCCGGGTGATGGCCGAGTTGTCAGGGGCCGCCCAGGAATCGGACCATGAGAAACCGAAGTCGATGGACGAACAGGCAGCGCCGACCCAGCCGCCGCCCACCGCCGCTGCGGCAGCCAAGAAGGCCGCGCCTCCTCCGGAGCCGTTCGCGTTCGTCAAGGATTGGCCTTTTTGGGTCATCGTCGGCGGCGTCGTCATCGCGGGAGTGGGGGGCTACATGCTGCTCCACAATTCCAACCAGAAGGCGCCCTGTGCGCCGCAATTCACCGCCGGGTGTTTCCCCTAGGGGACAAACCATGAAGACGATCACCAAAACCGCCTTGTTTGTTTTTGCGATTCTGGGTTCCCTCACCGGCGCCTGTGGGCAAACCAGCTATTTCGAAGTGTCCGTCGCCGTAAAAAACGACGTTCCCGCCGTGACGCCAACCTGCTTGTTTACGATCAGTCACTGCTCGGTCACGGTTTCGGGCGCGGATTCCTACCATACGGGGTTGCTGGACAAGGCCTGTCACAGGTCGAACCCGACCGACTACAGTTTGGGGGCGTTCCAGTACGCCACCGACAAGGATTCCGGAGTCGTCACGTTCACGGTGGAGATCCAGGACGGGAACCTCAAGAAGCTGGGTGACGGCACTGCATCGGGAGCAATCATACCGGGCGGGCGACAGACGTTGACGGTTGGGATCGAACCGGACGCCGCCGCTTTCAACTGCATCTAGCCCATTGTTTGCGAAATGGCCTCGACATCGAGGCCGACAAGCCCAACCGGCCGCTACTGGCGTCTACCTAGTTTCTATTTGGTTTTCTATTTGGTCTCTATTTTGGTCTCTTGGGCACCGGCCGAACGGCCGAAGATGTCCTCGTTGTAGCGAACGACGAAATACAGCGCGGCGGCGGTGAAGACCGCGCCCGAGAGGAAGGCCACGTTCGCGGCCTCGCCAAAGCGCTGCTTCTGGCGAAAATCGTCCTGCGCGGCGGCGCGTGTTTCGCCCGAGGGCGAGAGCTGCGACAGGACGCCCAGAAACCCGCCCGTCGCGAACGCCAAGCCGGCCAGCGAGGCAGACCCGACCGCGGCGGTCGTCGGCCAGGACCGCCGCTTGGGCAAGTTGACCTCGGTCAAGGTTACGCCCAGGTCCTGGCCCGGGAACACGTCGACGGCAGACACCCACGGGAAGCGGCCATCCGCTTCCACCCGCACCGTGTGTTTGCCGGACAACAGCGTCCCGGAGATCAACGGGGTCACCCCCAGATACGCGTTGTCGATTGATACCCGGGCACCCGCGGGCGTGGAAGCCAGTTGGATGCGGCCTGGCTCGACGCGGGGACGAAACAGCTCCTCGGTCGCGGTCTGAACCGCCGGGATCAGGTCNNTCGACATTGTTCAAGTTCAAGTTGAACAAATACTGCTTGCCACGGATGCCCACGGTGCCCGCCACGATACGCCGGACCCCCAGCGACACCGCCGCACGGCCCAGGCAAGCGAGATCGTCGATGCACTCCTGCGCGCGCTGCTCGCTTTGCACCCCCAGCCGTGCCCGAAATTCCTCGCGCCCCGCCATCTCGATTCCCCGGTGCTGGGCGATGGAGCCGATAATGACCTCGGTCAAGTTGTCGGCCAATTCGGCGTCCTTTTCGGAGGTCCCCAACACCAGCACCGCCAACTTCTCGCGTGGCGGCTGATCCACGCCCAGCTGGCCCGCCTGGGCCGCTGGGGGATACGAGGCCGCACCCAAGAAAAACGCCGCGAGCAGCAGCGCGGCAGTCGTGGGGGCACTCGTCCTCATGGGTTTCCTCCCGTCGGGGCGCATTTGTTGCCCGAGCACTTCCCGGACTTGCACGCGTCGTCGCCCGCACAGGCGGCCGCATCGTCCAGCTTGGCGAGGCAGATTCCCAGTTGCGGGTGACACCACCCGTCACCTCCGATCCAGCGGTTTGCCGCGCAATTGGCGGTGACCTTGCACGTCTGGGTGCAAATGGAGGGCGCGTCCGGGACGACTGGATGGCAGATGAGTTCGTTATCCCCGATGCAGTTGCCGTCGCTGGTGCAGGGCAGGCCGAAATAGCCGGGAAAGCAGACCGCGCTGGGCGCGCCCTGGACCACGGACGGGAGACAGGTGTGGTTGATGCCGCCGCGCGGCTCGCATTTTTGCTCGGCCGAACAGGGCAGAAGACAGGTGCCTTGGGCGCTCTTCGCATCGAAACGGCTGCAGACTTCCTTGTCGTTGCGGGGCAGGCATTCGTCGGTCTTGTTGCACAACGATCCGCGATAGGCGTCCGGGGTCTGGCAATATCCCGGCGCCGTCGGGTTGGCTTGGTTCTTGATGCAGATGAATTTNNACCTTGTATCCGATTCCCGTGTCGATGCATTTCCCCAGCATGCAGTCGATCTCGGAGTCGCACGTGAATCCGAGCAGGCCTGGGATACAGACATTGGGCACGATCGAGGTCGACACTTTTCGATAGCAAAGAAAATTGGGTGGACAGTGCAGGGTGGAATCGCAGTTGGGCACGCAAATATCCGGGGGATGCGCGCTCGCGGGGATGACCTCCTGCAGGCACGTTTCCCCGGGAGAGCAGGACGTGCCTCGCGAGCGGCATCCGGTCTGCAAGCAATACATGTGGTCGTTCTTCAAGACATTGCCCGCGCGCGCGTAAAGGCTGGCCAGAAACGACGTCGCACAGACCGAACGGATCGGATCGCGACAGGCGGTGTCCTCGTTGCAGGGACTCATCGTCGTGCACACACCCTCGTCGCTCAGCAGATCCGTTCGATAGCACTCCATCCCGCGCTGGTCACACGCGCCATGGGGGTGTTCCGCCGTGTTGCTGTCGTCGCCAGGGTGACAGGTGCGCAAGGACAGGCCCGAAGCGAGACAAACCGGGTCCGCGTCTGTTTGAGGGGAAGCCGTTGCGTCGCAGGTCTGGGCGCAAAAATCAGCCGCGCCCAACTGACGGGCCGCGAAGCACTCCATGGGCTTTCCGGTGTTGTCGATACCACAACCCGGATCGGGCGCGGCCACATCACAAGAGAACACGCGGTTGTCGAATTTCTGCTGGTCGACGCGGCAGGAATTCACCGCGCCGGCAGCGGCGATCCACAGGGCGATGAAGAGCGAGCGGTGGAAGGGGCGGGAGGGNNACGATGCTTTCTATGAACATCGCGTCCGGCCCGCGCGGCTCGAGCTCGAGGTAGCGGCGATAGTTTTCCTTCGCGCGCACCGGGTCCCCGGCGCGCATGTAGCATTTGCCCAAGAACTTGTAGACGGGTGCCAGGCGCGGTCCCGCTATTTTCGCTTCCTCGCCACGCCGACAAGCGTCGGCCACCTCGCCCTGGGCGAGCAGCCTCTCGCCTTCGCCGACCAGGTCACGGGGTGTTCGCGCACCGCCGGCTCCGACGGCAGCGACCGACCGAGCCTCCACCGGTGCCTCCGCCGGTGCCGCCGCCGTCCCTGTCGGTGCGCCGGCCGACGTGGGCGTGACCGGATGCGCAAGGGATGAGGATGAGGATGAATTCGGAGACGGGGTTCCGCGAGGTGGCGCACCGGTGGTGCGTGCCGCCAGGATCGTCGCCGCCGCGCGCACGCCTTCTTGCTTTCGTTGCGCCTCGCGATCCCGCGTCGTTGGGGGAGCAACGCCGGGGCGGCTTTTCGGTGGTCGTGAGCCTTCTTGCGCATCACGGAAGCTATCGGTGCCGCTGGCCACGGCTTCGCCGACACCGCTCTGTTTGTCGACGAGCGGCGTTTGGGGCGACGAAACCTGTGCTGGTGCTGATGACGGTGGCAGAGTGTTCGGTACGGCAGAAATGGCGATCCCCGAGGTGCCGCCGGGTTTGAGCCCGCGATCGCGTGCTCGNNCGCCGCCCCACGCGCCCCACGCCGACGTTCTCCAATTCCTCGCGAAAGATCGCCGCCGAGGCCGGCCGCAACTCGCGACTCTTGGCCAGCCCCCGCAGGATTAGATCGTCCAGACTCGCCGGAATGGATGGGTCCAGACGACGGGAACTCGGCAGCACCGGTGCCTCGCTGAGGTGGCGGCTCACGATTCCGATCGGAGTCGCGGCGCGAAAGGGAATGTCTCCCGTGACCAGCTGGTAGAGGATCACCGCCGCGGAATACAGATCGGTGCGACCATCCAGAGGCTCGCCGCGGGCTTGTTCCGGCGACATGTATTCTGGCGTTCCGCAAACCAGGCCCTGGATGGTCAACATTTGCGCCTCGCCCTCGCTCTCCTCGAGCTGCGCCTTGGCGATTCCATAGTCGCATACCTTGACGAAATCCGACTCTCCGCGCCGTTCGATGAGCATGATATTGCTCGGCTTCAAGTCACGGTGGATCACTCCGTGCACGTGCGCCTCGTCGAGGGCCGCGAACACCTGCGACATCACCCGGATGATACGCGGCAGCGGCAACGGAAACTCGTCGCGAATGACCTGCGATAAATCCCGGCCGGCGAGCAACTCCATGGCGATGTACAGCAGGCCCGCCGAATCCCGGCCCGAATCGATGATCTGGATCGAATTGGGATGATTGAGGCGCGACGCGCTCTTTGCTTCCCGCTGGAAACGAAGAACCAACTTATTGTCGCTCATCAAGTGCGGGTGAAGCACCTTGATCGCGACCTCCTTGGCGAGCGACAACTGCTCGGCCTGGTAAACATTGCCCATCGCCCCGGACCCAATCAGGCGTTGGACGCGAAAGTTTCCAGCGATCACTTTCCCCAGAAGTGTGTCGCCGACGGCGGAGCTCGCTTCTTCAATTGGCGTCATGTGCCGAATACAAGTAAGGGCCCCGATGATAACGCAGGGCAGGGCATTCCCAAAGGAACGCTCTGCTCGACAGGGCGCGTATCGGCCTTGCTCGGGCCGAATCGGCGGGCTAGGCGAGCCAAAATCGGACGATTACGTCCGATTAAGGGAATTGCGTTCTCGTTCTACTTATTCGGCTGCGGGGTCATGCGCAGGTAGGGGCGCACCACCTTGTAGCCTTTCGGGAATTTCTGCTTGAGAACCTCGGGATCCTGGAGCGAGGGGACGATGACGCAGTCATCGCCATCCTTCCAGTTGGCCGGGGTTGCAACGGAATGTTGGTCGGTCAGCTGCAACGAATCGATCACCCGCAGGATCTCGGCGAAATTCCTGCCCGTGCTGGCGGGATACGTGATCATGAGCCGCACCTTCTTTTTCGGATCGATGACAAATACCGATCGCACGGTCTGGGTGTCGTTCGATTCGGGATGGATCATGCCGTACAGCGTCGAGACCTTGCGGTCCGCGTCCCCCAATATCGGAAAATTCATCGTGACGCCCTGGGTCTCTTCGATGTCCTTGACCCAGCCACCGTGCGACTTGACGTCATCCACGCTGACCGCAATCACCTTGACGTTGCGTTTGTCGAACTCCGGCTTCAGCTTGGCGACGGTACCGAGCTCAGTGGTGCAAACCGGCGTGAAGTCCTTGGGGTGCGAAAACAGGACGGCCCATTTGTCCCCCATCCATTGGTGAAAGTTGACGGTTCCTTCCGTCGACTCCTGGGTGAAGTCCGGCGCGATCGAACCAAGGGTGATGCTCATGACGGTCTCCTTTGAACGCTGCGAAACAGTGGACGTGGAAAACAGGTTGGACAGAACGGGTTCCCGGCCGTTATATCGCCGGCTCGGTGCATCCGCCATCATGGCCCGCCCGCCCCCCACGAATCTGATCGTTCCGGAAGCTCTCGCGGGGGAGCGACTGGATCGAGCCATCGCCGCCCTGGCGGCGGACGTGAGCCGCGGCGAGGCCCGCCGCCTGATCGCGGCGGGGGTGGTCTTCGTGGCCGGCCGTCGAACGGGGATCAGCTCGCGTCCGGTGCGGGCAGGCGAGCTCATCAGCTGGGAATCGCCAGCACGCCCACGTGACCCAGGCCAGTACGGCGAGCCCCACATCATCCTCGAGAGAGACGATCTGTGGATCATCGACAAACCGGCGGGCATGCCGATCGAGCCTACGCGCTCCGGATGGGATGGCACGCTGTCGGATTGGCTGCGCCGGGCTCACGGACAGCCTTTCGTCACCCATCGCCTGGACGCCGCGACCAGTGGCCTGGTCGTGGTGGCCCGTGACCGCGAGACCCAAGCCGCGCTGAACCGATTGTTCGCGACCCATGCCATCGGCCGGCGTTACGTCGCGGTGGTTTCGCCCGGGCCGCCGTGGGAACAGGCCACCTTGGACACCCCGGTCGACGGACGGCCCGCGATCACCCACGCGCGGGTGGCGGCCCGCTCCGAGCTGGCAGCCGCGCTCGAGTTGACGCTCGAAACAGGGCGAACCCGCCAGATTCGCCGCCACCTGGCCGACGCCGGGTTTCCCGTCGTCGGCGAAAACGCAGCCGGTACCCGCACCAACAGGCGGCTGCTGCTGCACGCGTTCGCGCTCCGTCTGCCCGGCACCAGCNNGCGGTCTGTACGGTGTCGGAGTCGAGCGGCACGGTCTTCATGACCTTGATGGCCTCCTCGATCAACACCGGAACCATGTGGGGCGGGTGGTAGGCGACCAGGTGACCGAACTTGCCTTCCTCGACCATGCGCACGGCCGCGGCGCCAAAGCGTAGGGCCAGCAACCGATCGCGGTGGGTGGGGCTGCCCCCACGCTGCAGGTGACCGAGGACCAAGGATCGGGTCTCGAAGCCAGTCAGCTTGTTGATCTCGGTGGCCAGATGTTCGGCAAGCCCACCGATACGAACCTCGCGACCGAGCTCCTCGCCGATCGTGCTGATCGTGCCGTCCTTGGGCGCCGCACCCTCGGCGCAAACAATCACCGCGTAGCGGCGCCCGCCGTTGTACCGGCGCCGCAAGTGGGCCACCACCTTGGCGATGTCGTAGGGGATCTCCGGCATCAGGATCACGTGGGCGTTGCCCGCCACCCCCGCATGCATCGCGATCCATCCCGCGTAGCGTCCCATGACCTCCACCACCATCACGCGTTCGTGGGACTCCGCGGTCGTGTGCAGGCGATCGATGGCCTCGGTCGCGACTGTTACCGCGGTATCAAAGCCGAAGGTGGCCTGCGTGCAGGANNCGATCTCACGGTAACGGTCCATGATTTGGTCGGAGATGTCGGTCAGAACTTGTTTCCCGTCGACCTCGGTGATGAATTCGAAAGGGTGTCCCTTGTTGACCGTTCCCAGAATGGTGCCACCCAGGTGGGCGATGCCCCGAACCTTGTCGCGGGTGAGCTCGACCAGCCCATCGCTGTCCTTCTGCAGCAAGCCGTGATAGCCGCGACGAATTCCGGTGACTTTCCAGCCCCTGCGCAAGCCCGATAGTGTGACCGCCCGAATGACCGCGTTCAGTCCAGGAGCGTCACCACCTCCCGTGTTGACCAAGATGTGCATGTACCCCGACCCTTATCGCGAGTCGTGGTTTTCGGCAACTGCCGTCGGCGNNAAGGTCCGAGCGCGGTGCCCGGCCACAATCAGCGCGGCCCGGGTACCAGGAACCGGTGGCCGGTAGCGTCAGAAACCAAGGGTGTGATGTTGACGCCATAAACATCCGCCAGGATGTCCGCGTTGAACACCTCGTCCGGCCGCCCAGCGGCTACCGGGGCGCCGTTCTTCAGCAGAACGACCCGATCGCAGAACATCGACGCCAGGTTCAGGTCGTGGAGGACCACCAACACCGCGCTCCCCGCTCGCGCGCGCTCTCGGAGAAGGTCCAAGATTCCCAGCTGATGGCGCAAATCCAGTCCGCCCGTGGGCTCATCCAACAAGAGAATGGGGGACCCCTGGCACAAGGCCCGCGCGACGAAGACGCGGCGCAACTCGCCGCCCGAGATTTCATGAATGGATCGTTCCGCCAGGTCCGCCACGCCGCACGCGTGCAGGGCCGCTTCTGCTGCGGCGAAGTCGGCGGCGGATTCAAACCCGAGCCCGGCCGCGGGCAGGTGCGGCAATCGCCCCAGCAGGACCAGCTCGCTCACGCGTAGGGGAAAATCAGTCGGCATTTCCTGGGGGACGGCGGCCACCCGCCGGGCGAACCCGCGCCGATCAAGCGTCGCGATGTCGCGCTCGTCGAGCAGCACGCGCCCTGACCCCGGGGTCAGAGCGCC
>PMNO01000317.1:0-3888 GCA_003161835.1 Myxococcales bacterium
CATCGGTGGGCCGTGAATCTAGCTCGGCGTCGGCGATCCCCGACCCTGCGGCCGGAAAAAAGGGCGCGTCGCCGCCACCGGGCATGGCCTCCGGGGGCCCGTCATCGGCTGCCGCCTCCCCCGCATCCCCCACCTCCTCCGGCGCTTCCGCCACTTCCGCCGACGCAGCCGCGAGCGACTCTCCGTCCGACGTTATCTGGGCGCGCCTGGCCTCCTGAAGGGCGGCGCCGTCGACCTGGGCGATGAAGAGCGTTTCCTGATCATCGGAGGCCAGCACGCGAACGACCTTCAAGCGCGCCAGCTCCAAGATCGCCAACAACGTCACCACGAGCTGACTGCGCAATTCGGGCTCCGGCGCGCCCAGGTCGAACAGCGCGTCGAATCGAAATGCCCCTCCCTGTTCCAGGCGATCGATGATCTGGTTGATGCGCGCGGAGATGGAAACCCGATCGAAAGCGACCTCGTGCGCGACCTTCGGGCCGGCCTTCTCGAGCAGCTTCCCGAAGGCCTCGATCAGCTTCCAGACCGAATGGTCCGCGAAGGGCGTGGGCGCAGCCTCCGCCTCGATCGGCATCCCGCGGCCAAAGACGTTGCGTCCCTCGATGGGCCGCCCGCCCAGTTGTTCGGCCGCGTCCTTGTACTTGCGATACTCGAGCAGCCTGCGAATCAGCTCTTCGCGTGGGTCCAGGACCTCTTGGCCGGTTTCTTCGTCGATCTCGACGGGCTCGGGAGATGGCACCAGCTCCCGGGCCTTCAAGTAGGCCAGGGTGGCCGCCATGACCAGGTAGTCGGCGGCCAGGTCGACGGACAGCGACTGCATCACGTCCAGATATTCCAGGTACTTTTCGGTGATGAACGCGATCGGAATGTTCACGATCTCGATCTCGTTCGTCTTGCAGAGGTGCAGGAGGAGATCGAGAGGCCCCTCGAACTCGGGTAGCGCGACTCGATAGGACGTATGGGAGACGTCGTCCATCAGCCCGCCACCAGCTGCATCAGGAAGGCGCTCCAGCCCGCGGCCAGACGGGCGGCGGGGCGCATGAGCATGGCTCCGAGCGGCGTCACGAAGAGGATGATGAGTATCAACATTCCATATCGCTGCAGCGGCGGCAGCAGCACATGCCGCAGGCGCGGAGGCAATACCGCGGCCAGCAGGGCGCCGCCATCGAGCGGTGGGATCGGCAAGAGGTTGAAGAACATCAGACTGATGTTCAGCACCACCATGAATTTCACGATCTGCGCGGCAAGATCGCGGCTGACGTGACCCGTTTTCGCCAGCCCCAGCAGCGCCACGGAGATCAGCACCGCCAGCAACAGATTCATGAGGGGACCCGCCAGGGAAACCATCAGATTGTTCACCACCCGGGGAAACCGCCTGGTCATCGCGTCCGGGTTCGTCTGGACGGGTTTGCCCCACGCGATGAAGGGGACGCCCGAGGCGAACGTGGCCAGCAACGGCACGACGATCGTGCCGAGCGGATCGATGTGTCGCAGCGGGGACAGGGTCACCCGCCCCTGCGCGCGCGGAAGGCCATCCCCCAGCTTGTCGGCCACGAACGCGTGTCCAAATTCATGGAACGAGACCGACAAGACAAAGGCGGCGACCGACAGCAGCGCTTGCCGCACCTGCTCGTTCGAAACGTCCATGGCCCTTCCAGGACCCGTATATCCGCCCGCTCACTCACCGTCAACGACGGACGAGGTTTACGCCCGGGGATGGAAGCGATCGTAGACCGTGCGCAGGTGACCGCGGCTCATGTGGGTATAGATCTCGGTGGTGCCTATGTCGACGTGCCCCAACATGGCCTGGACGGCGCGCAGATCGGCGCCCCGCTCGACCAGATGGGTGGCGAAGGAATGCCGCAGCTTATGGGGCGAGATGCGCTTTCGGATGCCCGCGGCCGCGGCGTAGCGGCCCACGAGCTTCCAGAAGCCTTGGCGGGTCATGGCCCTGCCGTGATGGGTCAGGAACAGGGTGTCGAGCGCCCTGCCGTTGGTGAACACCGCCCGCCCCGTTTCGACGTACGTGCGAATGCCGGTGATGGCGACCTCGCCCACCGGCACCAGACGTTGCTTTCGCCCTTTACCGAGCGCCAGGAGGTATCCGGCGTCGAAGTTCACATCGCGCAATCGGAGCCGCACCAACTCCGACACGCGCAGCCCGGTTGCGTATAGCGTCTCCAGCATGGCCGCGTCCCGCAAGCCGCGGTGGGTGCGCCGATCCGGCGCCACCAGCAATCGGTCGACCTCGTCGACGGACAAGAAATCCGGAAGCTTGCGGCCAAAGCGGGGCAGGTCGATGTCCTCGGTCGGATTGACCTCGCACACCCGTTCGGCCTTCAGAAATCTGAAGAACTGACGCAAGGTCACCAGGCGCCGGGCCTGGGAACGCGCCGTCAATCCATTGTCGGTCAGCTTGGCCAGATGATCCAAGACGTCGATCGCGCGGACCGCCGTGGCCAAGCTGATCCCACGCGCACCGGCGAACCGGGCAAACACCGCCAGGTCGCATCCATAGGCGGCGACCGTCGCAGGCGTCAGCTCCCGTTCCACCTTGAGGTGGTCCAGAAACTGCTGAACCGCGACGTCCAGCGTCAGTGAAGGCATTCCCCGATCGTCCCCCTTTCCACGGGGTATGCAAGTTTCCTGACCCGACCGACCCGCCCCTGCTAAGACAACCCCACCGACAGGGCGAGCGAGCGCGCCGAGGACCCCGCCTCAGCGGCGAATTTGAAGCTCGGTCGCAGCCCGATCGAGGAGCCCGTTCACGAACGCGGCGCCTTCGGAGGTGCCGAAGCGCTTGGCGAGCTCCACGGCCTCGTTGAGGGCCACATTGGTCGGAACGGTCGTGGAGAACTTCAGCTCGAACAGGGCCAGTCGAATCACGTTTCGCTCGACCAAGGCCATTCGCTCGATGCGCCAGTTGCGCGAAAGGTTCTGAACGATCTCGTCCAGTTCGTGGCGTCGGCTGGCGACCCCGGACACCAGCTCTTCGACGAAACCGCGGTCGAACGCGGCGGCGGCNNCCCCCCCCGCGCCTGGCGATTCGTCGGGGTCGGCGTCGACGTCGCCGTCCTTGGCCAGGTGATCGAAGTAGAGCCGCAACGCGCGCGCGGTGTCCATCTCGGGATTCACGTCCATCTGAATCATGATTTGTAGAGCCATCTCGCGCGCGCGGCGACGCGGGCCCGTACCCCCGACCATGGTCGAAAACCCCGGGCGCGTTAGCGCGGCCGAGGTCCCCCGTTCGCGGTTTGCACCCTGCGCGTGACCCCGTTGCTTTCGATGGTGGCGTACAAGTCAGCCATTTCGATGGCCGCCATCGCCGCGTCCGCCCCGCGATTGCCCCCCTTCGTGCCGGCGCGCTCGACCGCCTGCTCCAGGTTGTCGCAGGCCAGAACCCCGCAGGTGACGGGGATCTCCGCGCGGACGGCGATTTGCGCGATCCCGGCGACGGCCTGGTTGACGACCAAATCGAAGTGCGGCGTCGCCCCACGAATCACCACCCCGATGCAAATCACGGCGTCGAATCGTCCAATGCCGACGACCCGCGCGGCCAAGCCCGGAATCTCCAGCGCGCCGGGGCAACGAAAGATCTCGACATCGTCGGCCGAGCCCCCCGTCCGGCGAATCGCGTCCACTGCCCCGTCCACCAATTTGTTGCCGATCGCATCGTTGAAACGGGACGCGACGATGGCGAACCGTCTCCCGTCGCTGCGCAGCATCCCCTCGTGGGTCAGCGGGTGCGCGGGATGCGTCATCGAATTCGACACCGGATTTTTTTTGGCCATCGCTCGTTCAACCCTTTTGTTCTCGCAGAGCTACCACTTTCGCGGACGCGCGGATAGGCAGACACTCCACGATGTCCAGGCCGTAGCCGCTGGCGCC
>PMNO01000317.1:3907-6494 GCA_003161835.1 Myxococcales bacterium
GCCTCGATCATGCGCAACGAGAGCGTCGCCGAGCCGGAGCTCGCGTCGCCCGAAACTCCGAACACATCGCGCAGCATGCTCGCGGTCTGAACGCGCACCAGGGTCGGCTCGTCGGGACGCGGCTGGCCCAGGACCAAGGCCAGATACTCAGTGTCCTCGACGTCCGTGGTGTAAACGCAGGCACGAAACGCTGACGACAGCCCAACCAGGCCCGGCGTGACGATCGCCTCGGCGGCTTTCCGGACCAGGTGCTCCTGCGACAACCGATACTCGATGAGGTCCGCGATCTTCAGGATCGGCAAACCGTGGTGGGCGGCCACCAGCTCGAGTTCCGGCATGCGCGCCATCTCCCCGTCCTCGCGCATGATCTCGCAGATCACCCCCGCCGGTTCGCAGCCCGCCAGGCGCGACAGGTCCACCGAACCTTCGGTGTGTCCCGATCGAACCAGAACACCCCCGCGGCGGGCGCGCAGGGGGAAGATATGTCCCGGCGTGATCAAGTCTTCCGGTTTGGCCCCCGGAGCCACCGCCGCGCGAATCGTCTCGGCGCGCTCGCGGGCCGAGATCCCGGTGGTCATTCCGCGCCGGGCATCGATGCTGACCGTGAACGCCGTCGATCGCGGCGATCGGTTGTCGGCGCCCATCATCGGCAGCCCCAGCTGGGTCACGCGCTCCTCGGTCAGGGAGAGGCAGATCAACCCTCGGCCGTGTCGCGCCATGAAGTTGATCGCCTCNNTCGTTCTCGCGATCCTCGTCGTCCACCATGATCACCATGCGGCCCGCGCGCACGTCGGCGATGGCGCGCTCCACGGCGGCGAGACGCTCGGTCATGACCGCGCTCCCTGGGCGGCGACGTAGACGCTCACCAGACGATCCACGTGTTTCGCGATCAGATCGGCCTCCAGGTTCACCGCCGCGCCGACCGCTCGTTGGCCCAACAAGGTCACTGCCAAGGTGTGCGGCACCAAGGTCACCCCGAATCGATTGCCGGTTACGGTGTTGACCGTCAGGCTGACGCCGTCGATAGCCACGGAGCCCTTCGATACCACGTATCGCGCGATCGCGTGGGGCGCTTCGATTTCCATTTCCAGCGCCGGCCCACGCGCGTGCGACGCGACGACGGTACCGAGGCCGTCCACGTGCCCGGCCACGAGGTGTCCCCCCAGCGGGTCACCGGCGGCGAGCGGCCGCTCGAGGTGAACCTTGTCCCCGACCTTCAACCGCGCCAAGGTGGTCAAGGCCAGGGTCTCCGGACCCAAGTCGGCGGCGAATTGCCCGGGCGAACGATCGACCACCGTGAGACAGACACCGTTCACCGCGATGCTGGCGCCCAGGGCCAAGCGCTCCACGGGCAGGCCGCTCGCGACTACAACCCGACGCGTGTCGACGCCGTCGCCCACGTCGAGGATCGTGCCCTGTGATTCGACGATTCCAGTGAACATGAACGGTGCCAACTATAGCAGGGGCCGCAAACGTCGGTATTCACTCGACCGGCGTCGCGCGAACATCCGCGCGAACCAGCAGATCCGTGCCCACCCGTCGGACACTCAGCGGCCCGAGCGCCAGCGCCCGCGCCACCGGGCGTCCCCCGCCGCCAGCCCCCGCCCGCTCCGCGATACCGCCGACCAGCGGAATCCCTCCGCCCAGCAGCTTGGGCGCGTAGAAGAAGGCAATGCGGTCGACCAGCCCCGCCGCGATGAAGGACGCGAGCACCTGCCCCCCTCCTTCGACGAGCAGCGACTGGACCTCGCGCTCGGCCAGGACCCGCAGAAGGCTCTCGATGTCGATGCGACCGGCGCGGGCCGGCAAAAGAACAACCTCGGCGCCCGCGTTGCGCAGGGCAGCGGCGCGCTNNGGCCGCGGGAAGAACAGCCGCCGTGACCGGAACGCGCAGCCGGCCATCCAGGATCACCCGTAGAAAAGCCGGGGCTGCGTCCAATCCTCCATGTGTGGGCGCGGGCCGCCCCGCCGCGCGCCGCGGCTCCGTCCGCCGCCCCGCGGACAAACGCACCGTCAGGCGCGGATCGTCGGCCCGGATTGTATTGGCCCCGACCAGGATCGCGTCATGTTCGCCGCGCAAGACGTGCCCCGCCGCGCGGGCGTCGGGCCCGGTGATCCACACCGGCGCCCGAGCCATGCGTGGTTCCCGGTCGGCGATGAAACCGTCCAAGGTCGCGGCCGCCTTCAAGGTGACGAGGGGGCGACCCGCGCTCACCCACATGAAGAAGGGCCGATTCAACTCCCGGCATTCGGCCTCCCGGCAGCCCACATCGACGCGAATTCCGGCGCGCCTCAGCCGCGCAATCCCGCGTCCGTTGACCACCGGATTCGGATCGCGCACGCCCACAACCACGCGTGCGATGCCCGCCGCGATCAGCGCTTTCGCGCAAGGGGCGGTCCGCCCGGTGTGGCAACAGGGCTCGAGGGTGACGTACATGGTCGCCCCCACCGCTCGTTTTCCCAGGGTCCCGAGCGCGTTGATCTCCGCGTGAGGCGTCCCGGCGCGGCGGTGAAATCCCTCGCCCAGCCGGCGGTTCGCGCGCACGACCACGGCGCCCACCATCGGATTGGGACGGGTGGCGCCCCG
>PMNO01000007.1 GCA_003161835.1 Myxococcales bacterium
CTGGGGCCGCTCGACAAGGGTCCCGCGGCGGCTGGGTACCTGGGTCTGCTGCTGATGGGGGGCTCGTACATCGCGATCGGCGTGATGGCCTCCTCCTTCACGCGCAACCAGGTCGTGTCCTTGATCATCGCCTTCGGGATCTGCTTCGCGCTCTTCCTCTTCGGCAAAGTATTGCCGTTCATTCCCGACACCTTCAAGCCGATCGTCTCATTTCTGAGCACGGACACGCACTTTGAGAATGTCTCGCGCGGCATCATCGACTCGCGCGATGTCATCTACTACCTGTCCGTCATCGTGGCCTGCCTGCTGATCGCCACGACATCCCTCGAATCACGGAAGTGGAAATAGCCATGAGCATGGACAAGAAGAAACGCGCGAACGCCTCGAACGCCGCTTTCTATCTGGTGGTGGTGGTCGGCATCATTGTCGCGATCAATCTGATCGGAACCCGTGTCTTCGGCCGCCTGGATCTCACCGAGACCAAGGTCTACACCCTCTCCCCGGCTTCGAAGGACATCGTGCGCAGCCTGCCGGATTTTCTGTCGATCAAGCTGTACGTCTCCGATGGTTTGCCGCCGGAAATGAAATCGACCTCGCGCTATGTGCGAGATCTGTTGGATGAATACCGGTCCAATTCCAAGGGCAAGCTGCGCTTCGAGGCGCTGGATCCGGGTTTGGACAAGAAGCTCGAGGATGAAGCCGGGGCTTGCGGCGTCCACAAACTGCAGGTCCAGAAGCTGGAAGACACCAAGTTTGAAATTGGTTCCTACTTCCTGGGCATGTGCTTGCAGTACAACGGTCAAAACGAGGCGATCGGAGAGATCGTGGGGGCCGAGGGTCTGGAATATCAGGTGTCCTCACTGATCAAGCGCATGACCCAGCGCAAGCGCAAGCTGGCCCTGACCACCGGGCATGGTGAGCTGGATCTGACTCAGGGCTTTCAGACGCTGCAACATGTCCTTTCGCAGGAGTTCGAGACCACCACCGTCAACCCTTCGTCGGCGGCCATCGCCGATGACGTCGACGCGTTGCTGGTCGGTGGTCCCAAGCAGGCGTTCGACGACAAGGGTCGCAAGGAGATTGACTCCTTCCTGATGAAGGGAAAAGGAGTCATCTTCCTGGTCGATGGCATGGTGATGAGCGCGCCGAACCAGGGCAACCCCATGCAGCAGCAAATGCAGGGCGGACCGAAGATCGGTCAGGCCAACGATAGCGGGCTGGCGGACTTGCTGAAAGGGTACGGGTTCAGCGTGGGCCAGGACTTTGTTCTGGACCGCCAGAACGCGCCCGGACCGGTGGAAATGAACGGCCGACGCATGTTGGCCAACGCCCCGATGTTCGTGGGCGTCGAGATTCCGAAAGCCAAGGACAAGGACTTCTCGCTCCTGGCGGGGATCAACGCGATCATCTTTCCGTACGCCAGTTCAGTTTCGTTGGTCGGCCCGCTCGCGGGTGGCAAGCCGGCCCAGGGACGCCTGTGGCCGCTCGGACAAAGCTCTCGAGCGAGCTGGAAGGTCTCGGGTTTCTTCCTTTTCACGCCAGGAACACCGATTGAGGAGAGCAAGGACAAGGGTCCCTTCGCCCTAGGATACGCGTACGAAGGCCCGCTCAAGAGCGCGTTTGCGCCCGCGGCGCCAGCCTCCGCGGGCATGTCTCTGCCGCCGGGCAGCACGCCCGGAGAATCGAAAAAGCGGGTCCGCATGATCGTGATGGGCGATTCCGATTTTGCGTCGGATGAATACTTCCCGATGAGCCGTTTCCTGCCGATCTACGGCAACGGCGCTCAATTCCTGTTGAACGCGCTCGGGTGGACCCTGGAGGACGAGGCCCTGACGCCGGTCCGGGCCAAGACGGTCACCTCACGCCCGATCCAGTTGGACGCCGATCAGAAGGTGACCGGGCTGAAGATGGTCAACGTCCTTGGCGTGCCGCTCGCGTTTTGTGCCTTTGGCATCGTCCGTTGGCGCGTCCGCCGATCGCGCCGGCAATCCCAGAAACTCTGAACCCTTTTCCCCCTGACGTTTCCAGGACGAGGACCCATGAACCGGAAGAACCTGACCGCGCTGTTCGTACTCGGAGTATTGGTCGTCGTGGCCGTGGTCGTGTTGCGGCAACCTGAAAAGGGCCAGCGCGTTGGCGAACGTCCACGGCCCATCCCCCGGCTGGCGGTGGGCTCCTTCGATGGACTGGTGGTCACCAAAGGCGTGTCCAACACCAGCATCAAGAGGGAAGGCGACAAGTACTACGTCGTTGCGCCGCTGCGCTACCCGGCGGACGAAAACGTCGCGAAGCAGGCGTTCGAGGCCATCGAGAAGCTGGAGTTCGGCGACACGGTCTCGGATCAGAAGGCCAAGCACGCAGAGTTCGAGATCGACGACGCCAAGGCGTTGAAGGTGATCGTCAAGAAGGGCGACCAGGTGGTGACCGAGATCTTGATCGGCAAGAGCGTGGGCGGAAACACGCTGGTACGCCTCCCCGGAAAGGACGAGGTGTGGACCGGGATCGGATCGTTCCGGTACAACTTTGATCGCGACACGACCAATTGGCGCGACAAGACCATCGTGAAATTTGCCCAGGCCGACGCAGAGAAAATCGAGGTCAAAGGGAGAGCCGGCGCGCGTATCGTCGTGAAGAGCGAGGGAGGCGACAAGTGGAGCGTGGTCGAATCCAGTTCGCCAGTGGCAAAACTCGATGCCTCTGTTCCAACCGGAATCGTATCGGCGCTCACGTCGCTGGTGACCAACGAGTTCGCGGACGACGCGAAGCCCGAGCAGACCGGCCTCGCCGATCCCGCGACGACGATCACGGTGTCGCTGAAGGGCGGCAAGAGCGTGACGGTCCTGCTGGGAAGCAAGAAGGGCGACGACGACTACTACGTCAAGAACGCGGACGCGGCCCAGGTGTACCTGGTCAAGCGCTACGGGATTGATCGCCTGGACAAGCGCCCCATTGATTTCCGTGACAAGGCCCTTTGCGACATCGCGGACGCCGATCTGGGCGAAGTGTCAGTCACCCACGACAAGGATTCCTACACCCTCGTCCGCGATCCGAAGAAGAACGAGTGGAGAGCGACCAAGCCCGCGGGCGTCACGCTCGACCCCACCAAGGTCACTCCCATCGCGGGCGCCTTCAAGGACTGGAAGGCGATGGGGTTCACGGAGGACCAGGACCCGAAGGTCAACGGCCTGACCAAGCCCACGGCCGTGATCGTGGCTCACGGCAGGGACAAGAAGCAGGCGTGCGTCCTCAAGGTAGGAGACGTGGCCAAGGACAAGATCAACTACGCCGCCCAGCTGGGCTCGGCCCCGGAGGTGTATCTGGTCGCCAAGTGGGCCACCGACCGCATGCTGGTCAAGCTCGACGATCTCAAGAAGAAATAACCGCTGTATCTCACGAAGGCCTCAGGCCTCGGACCTCGGACCTCCTGGGAGACGCTTGGATGCGCGGGCCGATTGAGCCGGGTACA
>PMNO01000219.1 GCA_003161835.1 Myxococcales bacterium
ACAAGTTTCAACCGAGCTGGACGGATCTTCTCGTGAGCGCCTTCGTCCCTGCCTATGGCATCAGCAAAGCCGCTGCCTGGGCGTCGTGCAAGGGTGTCGCAAACTCGGGGGAGCTGATCGACCTCATGGTCAAGCCCTGTTGCGCGGTACACGATGCCTGCTACGCGCGCGGCGGGACGTCGAGCTGCAAGAATTCGTGCGATAGCGCCCTGCTGTCATGCAACGTGGGTCGCCTCGTCTGGGCTGGGCCCCTCGGCCTCGATATGGCCGTCGCCATCGCTGGCGCCGCCACGGCCGGGGGCTTGCTCACTTTCAACTATTCCAGCGATTCGTTGTGTGGCGGCCCTTCAAAAGGACCGGCGGTTCAGCCTCGCACCGGAAGGGGCCAGTTTTGACCGATCATCGAGTGTGAAGACCAACAATGTTCAACCAAAAAACCAAGGAATCCAAAATGAAACCACGCACGGCACGTACAACAGCCCTTCTTCTCGCATTGATCACGGTCGCATTGGCCACGGGAGCCTCGCGGCCCGCTCACGCGGACCCTGTTTGCGGCCCGGAGAACGCCGTCAGGGCGGCGAATCGGTTCTGTGACAAGTTCCAACCGAGCTGGACGGATCTTCTNNGGTCGCCTCGTCTGGGCCGGGCCGCTCGGCCTCGATATGGCCGTCGCCATCGCTGGCGCCGCCACGGCCGGGGGCTTGCTCACGTTCCACTATACGAGCGATTCGTCGTGTGGCGCCTCACCAATAGGGCCCGCAACAGGGCCCGCGGTTGAGACTCGCTCGGGCAGAGGCCACTTTTAACGACCATTCCGCTGTGTGGAGGTATCCATGTTGATGAGAAAAGTGATTCTGACCGCGGCGGCACTCGCCCTGGTCGCCTTGGGCGTAGGAACAACGACGCGGTGGGGAGCGACGGCCCATCGCGGGCCTTCCCCAGGCAACCAGAAGAACGACAAGGAATCCATTCTGGTAGGGGCCGCGCCAAGTGTCCCTGCCACATCCCGAATCGCCGCTGGTCTTGGTGCTGGCAGCGACGGGTCGCCGCCAGCGGTCGAGGGGACGCAGCAGCGACGGGATCTCCTGGCGGCAGCGCAAAGCATGCTCGCGGCAGGCGCCGATGACTTTAGTGGTGCACCGCTGGTGGGTCAGGCGCTCGACGAGCAGCGTCGCAGCGCGCGCGAGGCCGCGGGGATCGTTGCCCTCGAGCTCGGCATGTCCAAGGGCGAGGCCGCTCAGCTCGTTCAGGTCGTGGAGCAGATCCACGCGTCACGCCGTGCGGTGGAGCTGGCAATCGTGCGGGGTGGCCTCTCCGCCGAGGAAGCGAGCTCGGCACGCCAGCTCGAAAATGAGAAGAGCCTCGCTCGATTCATGGGGGTCATGGGCGCAAAGCGGATGGCGCAGCTCGACCAGCTCGAGCAGCGCCAGCCGTATGGGAGCTACGCCATGGCGGGCTCGGTCAAATAGCCGTTCGGCGACTCCAGGAGCCGCGTGGGATCTGGCTCGAAGGGGTGAAATGGGTGGCGCGGGCGGCGGGCGCGGATGGAACGGAAGCTGGGGCACGCGACCCCACCTGGTGCTACCCTCGCCCCCGTTGTTCAACCTCAAGGAGAGAACCATGACGAAGATGCTCACGAAGACCGTGGTGGGAGCGATGATGCTGGTCGGGGTTGCGGCGGTTTCCTATCGGGCGGGCGCCGCCAAGGCCAAGCAAGCGATGCAGGTGCCGGCGGGCGAGATCAAATGGGAGCCGCTGATGGGCGGCCCGCTCCAGATGGCGAAGTTGTGGGGCGATCGCGACAAGGGACCCGAGTACGGGATGCTTCTCAAGTTCCCAGCCGGCATGGACTCCGGCATGCATGCGCACACGGGCGACTACCACGCGGTCGCGGTGCAGGGGACCTGGGTGCACACCGTCGAGGGCGAGACCACGCCCGCCAAGGAGCTGGTGCCGGGCTCGTACGTCTTCCAGCCCGGCAAGCAGATGCACGACGACGCATGCAAGGGCAAGCAGGAGTGCATCGTGTTCGTCCACCAGCACGCCAAGGGCGACTTCATCCCCGGCAAGAAGCCGGCGGAAAAAGCCGCCGCCGCGCCGGCTGCAGCGCCCGCTGACAAGAAGGCGCCCGAGAAGAAGTAAGGTTTGGCTCGGCCCGCGGATGGCCCTAGCGACGGCCACCGCGCGCCGACTCGTACGCGGAAGGGCCCACGAGGGTCTCGCTGGTCGCCGCCATCGCTCGGTCGCGTCGGCGGAATCATTTCCAAATCTACGACTCCGGCGGGATTCGCATGTGAGCAGACCCCGAGAGACCGAGCCCGGTCCGAGGGAGAACGCGAGAATAGAATCGGTGGCAAACATCCGCACGCGGCGTGGCTGCAGCAGAAATACGTGTCCANNAGAGCTTCCGAAAAGCGGGCCGCCTAGAGGCTTGCTGAACCCCGCGCCGAGGAGCCAGACCACAGGTTCCGATCGAGTGGCTTTGCACATAGAGAGGGGCCTTAAGTACTGCCTTAGCCTCGTTCGCCGAATAGCCGGTCGATCAACTCGCCGCGGTCGAGGCCGAAATGATCCGCGACGTCGGTCAGAATCGCCGAGAGTGTTCCAACCCGCAGATCGCTGTGTCGCGGCACCGTCACGTGGTGCTGGCCATGTTGATTGG
>PMNO01000241.1:0-3681 GCA_003161835.1 Myxococcales bacterium
CGGAACGCGACGATCGGTTTCCGCGGAAGGGGTTCCCGGCGCGGGGTTCGGTTCGGCCGGGAGGCCGACCTCCGGCGCCGGGGCAGCGTGCGCGCTGGAAAATGCCGCAAGAATCGCGGCCATGAGTGCGACCGGGATGCCCGGCCTGAGGACCCATTCGCGCACGGCATCACGATAACCGAATGCGCGGCGCCCGGGCGAGTTCCCTTGAGCGCGGCGGCATTTCCTCCATTACCATTGGGCATCTCCATGAAGGTTTTGGTAACACCCCGCCCTCGCCAACCCGTGGAGCAAGCCCGTTCTCCGGAACAATCGACGGGGACGGACATGGGGCATTCACCCACGGGGCAGGGTCAGGATCAGGGTCAGGATCGCGGGGACGACACGAATGGTGCCGACAACCCCGGGAAATTCCGGGCCATCTACGATCGATGGTTCGAGGACGTGGAACGCTGGATCCGCGCCTTGGGCGGGCTCGAAGCCGATCGCGACGACATCGTGCAGGAAGTCTTCCTGGTGGTGCGGCGGCGCCTGGGAGCGTTTGACGGGGCCAACCCCGCCGGATGGCTCTACCGCATCACGCGCAGGCAGGTTCGGGATTTTCGACGCCGCACGTGGGTCAAGCATATTTTCAACAAAGGGCGCTCGGATGAGCCGGACGTGCTCCCCCATTCTGGTTCGGGCCCCGCGGCGGCCCTCGAGCACAAGGAAAGACAGCGGGTGCTCTACACCCTCCTGCAAAAGATGAACGAAGATCGCCGCAGCGCCTTTGTCTTGTTCGAAATCGAAGGGCTATCGGGCGAAGAGATCGCACGCGTTCAAAGCGTACCGCTCAATACGGTGTGGACGAGGCTGCACCACGCGCGTAAAGAGTTCTTCGCGCTCGCGGCCAAATACCAGAAGGCAAACCCAGACGGCCTGACCCAAAGAAAGACGAGCAAGTGACCATGCGGGGAGGAGACAACGAAGTGGGACGGGGGCCGGGGAATATCGGAAAGATGGGCGTCACGGCGGTGGGCAAACTGGCCACTACCCCTCTGCTCGCCCTTCCTCCTACCTCCGTGGGAGGGCGGCAGCGCGAGCAGGCGTTGCAACTCCTGAAAGCGGCAAGCCGGTACCAGCGCGATCCCCTGCGCAAGCAGCGTGTGTGGGTGGCGGTGTCGCGCGGGGGGGGACGGCCGAGCGCGCGGGTGTGGCGGTTCGCTTTTGCGATGGGAATCGTGCTCTGCCTCCTCGGCGGGACGGCGATCGCGAGCGCGGCGCTGGGGCATTGGCCCGCGTGGGTGGTACGTGCCTACGACCGGTTGGTACCACGGCCCGCCATGGCCCCTCCGTCCGCGGCGGCGCCGAATCCTGTTCTTGCCCGGGGTCACGGGCTGGATCGGCGGCCCGCGGCAGTCAACGAGCCGCCGAAACCGGCGGACGCCGACGGGCCAACGGCGCCCGAGGAACACCCGTTGTCGGCAATGGCATCCTCTCCGCGGGCGGCAAGCGCCACCTCGTCGATCGGGCATGACCGCACCGTGCGGCGACGCGCTTCAGCGCCCTCCACAAGCGCCCAAGAATCTTCAGAACGAGTTCAGGTGGCACGGGAGCTGACCCACGCGCCGGTGAGCGAGGACGAGCGGCCGGTGCTCACGGCCATGCGTGCCTTGCGTCGCGACAACAATCCCCTCCTCGCCCGCTCCCTGTTGCAGGCGTATCTGGCCGAACATCCGACTGGTGCGTTGGCTGAGGAAGCCCTGGCGTTGTCGATCGAGAGCGCCGTCGCCCATCACGACTCCGACGCCGAGGTTCTCGCGGCCAGGTATCTTCAAAAATACCCAACCGGACCGTTCGGTTCACTGGCGCGGCAAACGTTGGCGTTGCGCCAGAAGCCCTGACGCCGTCCTAGGGAGCAGCGCTCTCGCTCGGCGCCGCGCGCTCCAGCCGTTCCAGAACCGCCAGCGACTCGAGATCATACGGGTCCGCGCCCAGCGCGCGCTCCAACCATTGGGCGCCCACGCGGGAGTCACCCGCGGCGATCGCGAGCTGCGCAAGCAGCGCGAGGCTCCGCACATCGTGCGGATCGGAGTCGACCAGAATCCGCGCCAGGCTCTCCGCGGCGGCGCTTTCCCCCGCTACGACAAAGGCGCGCGCCCGCATCTGCGCCGCCGCACGAGAATCCAAAGTCGCGAGGACTGCTTGCGCTTCGCGGGTCTCGCCGAGCACGATGAGCAGCCGGGCAAGATTCAAGCGCGCGGCTTCGTGCAACGCTGTCGACCCGGAAAATCGCTCCTTGAGGCCGCCGAGGATCGCGCTGGTGGTCCCCCGGTCGCCCAGATTCACGGAGGGGCCCCGGCGCGCGAACAGGACCTCGGAGCCGTCCGTGAAGCTCAGGCGCCAATCGGCGCTGGCGGCCAAGTGTTGCACCAATCCCAGATAGGCGTCCGGGTAGACAGTGGTCAGGACCACGTACTGGAATTGCTGCGCGTCGGCCAATACATCGAATTTCTCGGGATTGGCAACCGCTTCCAGGTAGTCGGTGTACTCGCCGGCGGTGTGCAAGATCAGCCTCGTGTCGATGTAGGGGCGCACGGCGGGTACCATCAGTTCCAGATATCCCCCCTGGTGATCGGGCGCGAAGACCGGACCGGACGCCGCCAGGCTCCGTAGGAGCTTCGCGGACTCGACCGGAAAATGGAACGCCACCGGAGCCCCAATTTCGCCCTCGCGCATCTGACCAACGCCGGCCAGGGCCAACTGACCACCGAGCACGACAGCGACGAGGGGGATTCCCAGGCGGCGCCATCTGGGACCCCACGCCCCGTCGCCAGCGACCAAGCGCGTGCCCCATTCGCGCAACCGCGGGGCCAGCACCCAGGCGGCCATCGGCGCCGCCAGCCAATAGAACAGCAGCACATTTCGATTGGCCAGCAAGGCCAACAACGCAAATCCGATTAACACCAAGAGACGCGATAGGGCCAGCCGTTGACGGGAAAGCGCCATGCACACGGCGAGCGCCGCGAACGCCCCCGCCAGGTGCAGGGTCTCGCCGGGTGAGGTGCGCTCCCAGAGCCACGGCGGAATATTCTCGGCAACCTGCGCCGAGAACACGTTGCCACCGCGGGGGATTAGCCGCAGGAAGAGTCCAGCGGGAAGGCGAAAGGCTTCCCGGCCATACGGCGTGGCGACCATACCCACGAGGCACAGGACCAGTGTGATTCCGAGCGCGCGCCGCGGCAGTGACCGTTCGTTCGCGAAGGGCCAGCGCTGGCGTTCGGCGCGGGGGGAGAGCACGGCCGCGAGCAGGTAGGTCGCGACCAGCACCGGACCCAACACCGCCAGGCCCTGACAATTGACCCACACCACCTGCAGCAGAGGCAGGAACGTCAGCGCGCGGCGGGAGCCCGAACGAGCCCCCTCCAGGGCCGCGAGGAAAAATGCCAACATCACCAGGGTCACGATCACGGGCCGAACGAGCAGCAGGTGACGCGCCAGGAAAAGCGCTCCGAGCAGTCCCATCACGCACAGAATCAAGTCAAGCTCGGGCTCCCCGGCCCGAGCGCCCGGGCCACCGACGCGAGCGACCGCGCGCCCAAGCAAAACGGCCCCCGACGCGACCAGGAGCGCCTTGGCAATCACGAGTCCGGCCAAGCCCGCCCACTGGTAGATCGCAAAGGCGCCGAGCTGGAATAGCCA
>PMNO01000241.1:3760-7440 GCA_003161835.1 Myxococcales bacterium
GGGGTTGCGATTTTCTTCACCGCTTCACTCCCTCTCACCAATGATCTTCCCCACGGCCCCCTCGCGATATGCCAATGTCGACATGTCGGACGGCCTCTCCCCGCTCCCGGTCCGCCCCGCCCTCGCGGTCGTTCGACAGTCCCGCACAGAGATCGCATGGTCTTCACCAGCCACGTCTTTCTTTTCTACTTCCTGCCGTTGGTCCTCGCGGTCTACTACGCGTTGCCATTTCGCGCGCGCACCGCTCTCATCGCATTTTCCAGCTACGTGTTCTACGGCTGGGCCAACCCCGTCTGGGCCGTGATCATGTTCTTCGGGTCGAGCGTGGACTACTTCTGCGGTCTGGCGCTCGTCCGGTTGTCGGGGCTTCCCGATCGGGATGGTCTGCCCCCCGTCATTGACCGTGGCGTTCCCCGCACCCGGGCGATGAAGATAGTCCTGGCCATCTCCATCATCACCAATCTGGGGCTCCTGGCCGCCTTCAAATACACCGGGTTCGTCGCCGAGAACATCAACGCCCTCGCGCGCACCCTCGGGTTCGGCGCGCAGGCCGTACCGGTTCTGCATCTCGTCCTCCCGGTGGGCATCTCGTTCTACACGTTCAAGGCCATGAGCTACGCCATCGACGTGTATCGCGGCGACGCGCGCCCGATGCGTCGATTCGTCGACTATTTGTGCTTCGAGGCGTTCTTCCCCGACCTGGTGGCGGGCCCCATCATTCGATACGCCGCGATCGAAGAGCAGATGCGGGTGCGCCAACACACGCTCGATAAGTTCGCCCGCGGCGTCAGCTTCTTCGCCCTGGGAATGGCCAAGAAGATCCTGATCGCCAATCCGATGGGACACATCGCGGACACCGCNNCAGGCCGAAGGAATCACGGACTTCTGGCGGCGCTGGCACATCAGCCTCTCGACGTGGCTGCGCGACTACTTGTACATTCCGCTCGGCGGAAACCGGCGCGGGGAACGCCGGACCTACGTCAACCTCACGGTGGTGATGTTGTTGGGCGGTCTTTGGCACGGAGCCAGCTGGAACTTCGTCCTGTGGGGCGCGTTGCATGGCGGGATGTTGGCCTTCGAACGCGCCCGGGATTCGCGACGAAAGGCTCGGCCCAATCGCGACAACAGGCGCCGACTCCCGCGACCCATCCGAATCGGCGTGACGTTCCTGATTGTCTGCCTCGGCTGGGTCTTCTTTCGCGCCAAGACGCTGGGGCAGGCCGTCACGTATTGCAAATCGCTGTTCGCGCTGGGCGCGGAGCGTACCTCGGCGGGATCGGACGCCCTGGCCGGAGCGCTCTATACGCGCTATCACGTGAGCATGTTCGCGTTGGCCGCCCTGCTCGTCTGGGCGGCGCCCAACACCTGGGCCTTCACCGCCCGGCTTTCCGCCNNGGAACTCCGGCGCGGGATCCTACATACCGAGATCAGTCGTCCGGTCGCGACGTTCCAGGTGGCGCTGTTTGTCGCGATGATCTTCACCGTCCCTGTCACTCAGGCCGTGATGGAACGGATCAAGGGTGACGAGTCCGTCCTGCCCGATCTGTTTCGCCGCTGGCCCACGCAGGACAGCATCAAGCAATTCGAGGAGGATCTCGAAAAAGCGTCCTATGGCCGCGAGGCGGTCCGGCCACGCCTGCAGGTTGCGCTCACCCGCTTCGGCGGATTCGGTAATACGAAGGCCGTGATCGGCAGGGAGGGGTGGCTCTTCTACCAGCCGGGTTTGGCCGCGGTCGGTGGGCCCGGATTCCTGAAGCCGGCCATCCTGACCAGCCGCGCCAAGGCGGCACTCGATGCCGGCGGCGATGCCATCCATCCCGACCCGCGACCCGCGATCCTGGATTTTCATGCCTTCCTGGCGGCGCGGGGAATCAAGCTGATCGTCTTTCCGGTGCCGGACAAGGCCGGGATGCAGCCGGCTCAGCTCCATGGCCGCTTCGATGCGCGCAACGCGCGACCCGGGCGCAATCCCGATCAGCAGCAGCTGGTCGTCGAGCTGGAATCGGCCGGCGTGCTGGTGTTTGATCCGGCGCCGGCCCGTCTTGATCCGCTCGAGCCCCCCCGGTTCTTGCAGCAAGACACCCACTGGACTCCGGCGTGGATGGAAGAGGTCGCTGGGGCCCTGGCGGGTTTCGTTCGCCAGAACGTGGCGCTGAGCTCTGATGCTCCGGCCAAGCGGTGGACCGCGATTTCGAAGAACGTGGCGCGCGTTGGCGATATCGTCGATATGTTGCGCCTGCCGCCCGCACAAACGCTGTTCCTGCCCCAAAGCGTGAATGTCCACGAAATTCATGACGCCGCCGGTGCGCCCTTCGAGGCCCGCGCCGACTCCGACGTGCTACTGCTGGGGGACAGTTTCTCGAATGTGTTCACGCTGGAACAAATGGGCTGGGGCGAGGGGGCTGGGCTGGCACCGCAGCTGGCACGCGCGCTGGGCCGCGATCTCGATGTCATCGCCCAGAATGACTCCGGCGCGTTTGCGACCCGCCAGTTGTTATGGAATGACGTCACCAACACGGACGATGGCCACCCCGATCGATTGGCGGGAAAGAGGGTGGTGATCTGGGAGTTCGCGTCGCGCGAACTGGCCGTTGGCAACTGGAAACCCTTGGTGTGGCCGCGCGGNNCCTTGCCCTCCCCGACGGCCCCATCGGACGGACGAGCCCCTTGAAGCAATTGGTCTTGGTGACCGGAGCCGCCGGCGAGATGGGTTCGCGCCTGGTCCGTCGGCTGATTCAAGACGGCTGGAGGGTGCGTGGATTGGTTCTTCCTGGCGATCCCTTGCGCCAGCGCCTGGCTGGATCGGGCTGCACGATCGTCGAGGGCGACATCCGCGACCCGGGCGCGGTGGCCGCGGCGATGGTTGACGTGGACAGCGTCGTCCACGTGGCGGCCGTGATTCTGGCGACCGATCCGAGGCTCCTGGACGCGGTCAATCGACAGGGGACCGCCAACGTGGTCGCGGCCGCCGCGGAGGCGGGCGTGCGTCATCTCGTCTACGTGTCATCGGCGTCGGTCACGTATCCGCGGCTCACGCCCTACGGACGTTCGAAACTGGATGCGGAGGAATTGGTGGCCCGGGAGGCCCGTTTCGCGCACACGATCGTGCGCCCCACCCTGGTCTACGATCGCGCCGGCGGCGAGGAGTTCATGATGTTTCTCGCTCTCCTGCGGCGCTTTCCGGTGGTGCCGTTCATCGGCTCCGGAGACGCGCGCAAGAGTCCCGTTCGCGCCGAGGATGTGGTCGACGGGCTGGCGCGAGCCGTGGGGAACCCGGTCGCCTTCGGCAAGACCTACAACCTCAGCGGCGGCGAAGCGATCACGATCGGGGAGCTCGGCCGGCTCCTGCTCGGCTTGCGCGGCGAGACCAAACCATTCGTGCATCTGCCGGTGTGGGTGTGCCGCGCGATTGCCGCGGTGCTGGGGCTCATCATGCGCAAGCCACCGCTCACCCAGTACGGCGTGACCGGATTCATCAACCACGCCGATCTGGACTGCGGGGATGCGCAGCGGGATCTGGGGTACCGGCCGCTTGGGGCTCGGGAAGGCCTGGCGCGCTGTTTCGCACCAGGCGAGACAACCGCATCACCAGCGATGGCAGCACACAGGAGAACATCATGAGCGAAGACCACCACGACACGAACGGACGCGCATTCCGAATGTCGCGCCCGGCGGCCACC
>PMNO01000243.1 GCA_003161835.1 Myxococcales bacterium
GTGCGGGCGGCAAGGCTGCGCAGCGCCCAGCGGTGCGTGCGCTCCATCGCCGCGCGCGCCGTCGGCTCGTCCGCGGTCGCGGCGATGCACTCGTCCAGCACCATCATGATGTCGGCGCCGATCGCGGTCTGCATCTGGATTGACCCTTCGGGCGTCAGCTCGTGAATCTGACCATCGACGTAGCTGGCAAAGCGCGCGCCCGCTTCCGACACCGTGCGCTTGGCCGGCAACGAGAAGATCTGATAGCCCCCCGAATCGGTCAGGACCGGGCGTGGCCAGCGCATGAACGCGTGAATGCCGCCCACCCGNNTCCAGCGCCAACAATTCGTCCGACGACGCACCCGTCACCGTCGCGCGCGTGCCGACGGGCATGAAGACGGGCGTCTGGACCTCCCCCCGGGAGGTGTGCAACGTCCCACGCCGTGCGTGCGAGCCTGGATCACGGGCGCGCACTGAAAACGAAAAGGCCATCCCCGGGGCAGCGTCCGCGGCCAGTCAGCCCAGCAGCCGCGCGGCCGCGACCCCGATGTTGTCCAGAACGGCGTCGGCACCCGCGAAGCGACCGCCCACGGTGAACCCCGACGGAATCACCCAACAGGTGAGCCCGGCGGCCTTGGCGGCGGCCAGGCCGCGTTCGGAATCCTCGATCACCAGGCATCGTTCGGGCGCCAGGCGCATGCGCTCGACCGCGCGTTGGTAGGGCTCCGCTTCCGGTTTGGCGCGCACATAGTCGGCCCGCGTGAGCACGAACTCGAAGTGGCCGAGCAAACCGGTGCGCTCGTGGGTGCGGGCGAACGGCTCGGGCTCCGCGCTGGTCACGATGGCCAGGCGATACCGATGGGCGAGCGCCGGCACGATCTCGGCGACCCCGGCGATTCGCGTATCCGCCTCGCCCACCAGTTCGAGATAGCGCCGATCGCGCTCGGCGCGCAANNTCGCGATTGGCCCTGAAATACAGATCCTCGGTATCCACGAGCACACCGTCGTTGTCGAACAGGATCGCGTCGAACATCGCCGGCGAATCTAACACCTTCCGGGCGGGCGCCCGGACCCGCGTCAGTAGATCGTCTTCAACCAGTTCGCTTTGTCCCAGTTGAGCCGGCCCGCACCCGCGCCGTTGGAAGCCGTCAGCCGGGGAGCGAGAGACGCCGGGTCGTCGGGAGCGTACGCATAAGGGAGGTCCGTGAAGCCATTCCACGAGAACGGCAGCGCGGGGGCGGGAACGGGCCGCAGCGCGCTGCCGACGTCTTCGCTGCCGCCCCGAAAGATTGCGGCGTCCAGGTTGTAGATCGTATCGAGGGCCCTGATCTTGCCCGTGAAGGCGGGCATCGCCGCATCCACCTGGTTGTTTCTGATGGGGGACAGCACATCGACCAAATGGGACGCCTCCAACAGCACCGCACCGCCCTCGGTCGAGATGGCCCCGTTCAGGGTCACCGTGAACTTGTAGGTGGGCGCCGTGCCCTGCAGCTTGGCCGCGCTGGCCGGCGCCATCGCCGCCACCACCGCGTCTCGCCGCGCGCGCGCGACGCGGGCATCGCTGTTGTCGACGTAGATGTTGTACGCGTGCGCGTTGCCGGCGCGCAGGCGGGGCATGCGATCTTGCATGCCCTGGTACCAGTTGTGGTGCAGGGTCACCGTCAGATTCGCGTTGCCGTCGTCCATCTCCAGCGCGCCGACGAGGTGTCCCTTCTTCTGCGATCGCACGATGCTCACGATATCGTCCACCGAGAAGCCATTGCCGCGCAAAAAGGAATACATCGGGTTGGCGGCCCCCGCGGCTTCCAGCGCTTCGATCTGTTGCCGGACGAAGCTGCCGGGCGCGCCGGTGTCGCCGCCGAACTTGCACCAGGAGATCGTGACCCCCGAGCTTCCCCCCTTCACGTCGATCACGCCGTCGTACGCCTTGGTGAATTCGCAGTGATCGATCCACAGCCCGCTCGTGGCCATATCGACGGTGATGAAATCCCAACCCTGCTTGTCATAGTCGCCCTTCGATTCCTCGTCCCACTCCCACAGCTCGTCGAACTTCAGGTTGCGGACGATGACGTTCGCGCAGCGCTTGATGTTGAGGTGCGCGTGGCGAATCGTCGCGCCTGTCGCCGAGAAGATGGTCAGGCCCGTGTGGGCCTGGATATCCACGATGCTGACGCCGGAGGCCATCAGCACGGGGTGCAGCAGCGGTACGGCATCTTGACGAATGGCGCCGGTCCGAGCGGAAGCAGGGATCTCGTTCTCGTNNCTTCAGCGCGCCAGCGAGCTCATCGGCGTTCGTGACCTTGAAATAGTCGGGATCCGTCTCCGCCAGGACGCCACCGCCCGTGGTCGCGCCCGCCGCGCTCACCTGGGCAAACCCGGTCAGGTTGTAGGTGCCCCAAGCATTCGGATCGCCCACGATTCCCCCTGCCGCCACGGCACCACCCGTACCCGTGCCGAGGCCGGTGCCACCNNAACAACTCCGAGCGACCCCCCTGCCCGCCACTGCCCGCTGGGGACGCCGCCACGGGTGACCCTGCCCCGCAGCCACCCGCCCCCATCGCGAAAACTGACACCATGAAAACGGAGCCCAGAAGATTCTTGAATATGACTTGCAAGCCACGATCGGTGTCCGGTGCGAATCCACGCAGCTCAGGCTATNNGCAGAACCCACCCGATCGCGATCTCGGCCGCGGTAAACGCCATCCCCGCTCCGGCGATCTCGCGCCCGATGTCACGCAACACGTCCGCCACCGCCAAGTTGCGCGAGAGAGCCGGCTCCTGAAAGGACGCATCGCCCCGTCGCCAGTCGTCGCGCGGCAGCTCCGCCACCCGCGCGCGCGTCATCTTCCCGGACAGCAACCCGTTCTGCATCGGGGAATACGCGATGACGCCAATCCCGTTTTGTTTCGCGTAGGGCAGGACGTTGGATTCGATGGCGCGATTCAAGATGGAATACGGCGGCTGCAACGATGCGATCGGGGCGATCTCGCCCACGCGGGCCATCTGGTCGACGTCGAAATTCGACACCCCGATCGCGCGAATTTTCCCCTCGTCCTTCAGGCGCGCCAACGTCTCCCACGCCTCCTCGATGTCCGCCGGCACGCGTGGCCAATGAATCTGCATCAGATCGATGACGTCGACACCCAGCCGACGCAAGCTGTCGTCGACCTCGCGCCGGATGGACGCGCCCTTGAGAACATTGGTGATCGCTCCGTGTTCGTCCCAGACCATCGAACACTTGGTGAAGATCAAGGGGCGTCGGGGCAGGCCGGCGATCGCTTGGCCGACGAGCTTCTCGGCGTGGCCGAGGCCATACACCGGGGCCGTGTCGATCCAGTTGATTCCGCTCGCCACCGCGTGGCGAATCGCGGCGATCGACTGGCTGTCGTCCTGGGGACCCCACGCGAATTTCCAGCCCGAGCCACCGAGCGCATAGGTGCCGATGCCGAGCGGCGTGATTTCGAGATCGCTGCTTCCGAGCCGTTTGGTCTTCATGGTCAGGTTCGTCGAGCAGGATAGAGATTGGACCTTGTTCGCGCCACATCTCGTGCTGAAGAAGGCCGAACGTGGTACGAACCGGCCCTGGTGTTTCCACCCCGGCCAGTACCGTTTCGCGGCCGCGGCGCCGAATTGCAAACGCTGGCCGTGGCGGTGCGTTCGGGTTTGCATCAGCGCCTCGCGCTGGTAGGGGCGGGAGGAAGCGGGAAATCGACGCTGGCCGCGGCGCTCGGGCACCGTTTGCGGGATGACTACCCGGGCGGTATCGAATGGTTCCGCGTCGGCGCCTGGGACCACCAGACGTTGCTCGACATGCTGGCCCTGCGCATGAAGGTCGCCATCGGAGGGCCTTCCGCGCGGGACCAGCGCCTGGCCAACTTGCGCCAACACCTGCGGGAACGGGGCGGAACCCTGATCGTGCTCGACAACCACGAAAGCGATCGCGCGATGGCGCGCCTCCTCGACGCGCTCGATGGCGCGCCTGTTTCCTGGCTGTTGACCGCTCGCCGCTGTCTGCTGTCCGGCGTCTCGGTCTATCCGGTGGTACCTCCGTTGGTCACCTCCGGTCGCAGCCCTTTTTCCGCGGTCGCCGAGCTGACCACCCTGCTGCGCTGGAACCCCCTCGCGCTCGACATCAGCAACGCGCTCGTGGAAAGCGGCGCCGCGACCACTCTCGCGTTGGGCTCCTATTTGCGCGGCCACGGCGTGGGTGCCGTGACCGTCATGGCCCACGAGGACGACATCGTCGAGGTGCGCTTGCTCGTCGACTGGGTCTGGCGCCGGCTNNCGGACGCGCTTCGACCAGCGCCGGGCGGTGAACCATTTCGTCGGACTCCTGGAACGACGGCCAGACCAGCTCGATCTGGAACAAACGCATCTGTTCGCGGCGATGGATCACGCGCACACAAACTCGGACCTGCGCCTCGCGCTCCGCCTCGAACGCCTCCTGGAAACGATCTAGCCCGGGGTGCCGCCTGGGTGGGATCGAGGGCGGCGCCCTAGTGGCCGGTCAACGGGAGCGTACCGTCCGGATCGCCATCGCCCCCGGGCGCCTTGGTCCGTGGCGCGGTGACCTTGCCGTCGGGGGAACGATCGACCCCGGATTCCTTGCGTTGACGTGACTCCGCGGATTTGCGTTTGGCCTTCGTCGTTCCCCGCTCCGAACGTCGCGCCTTCTTGTGCTCTACCGACACGGTGCTGGCCGCCGCCTCAACCGGCGCGTTGGCCGCCGTCGGCGCGGTCCCGGGAGGATCGTGGGGCTCGCTCGCCGCGGAGCCTTGAACGCGCGGAACGGCCCCCCTCTGCGCCGGGGCCGGCTCCGGCGGCGGGACGGCCGCCGTCGGCTCCCGCGCGGGTTCTTCAGGGCCGGGTGCCACCGCGGCCGGGGCCGTCCCCGAGGGGGCCGCGGAAATGCCGACCACTGGAGCGGCCGCCGTGACGGGCGGAGCGATCGCCGTGGTCTGGCTCGGAGGCCCGGGAGCTGCCGGGGTCGAGGGAACTGATTCGATGCCAGGCACCGACGGCCCGGACGTGACTTGTGCGGGCGGCGTCGGCCGCGGGCGCGATCGCGACCACAAGACGCCGATTGCCGCGACAAAAATGGCCGCCACGATTCCAGCGCCAATCGCCGCCCGGTGCCGTCCAATCGGCTCGACGACATCGAAAGCGGCCGTGGTGCGCCGTCGATCGACCGCTGTCGCTCCGAAGCCACCCGGCCGGGACGAGAGGTCCGCGAGATTCAACGCCCCACTGTCTACCCCGGGAATCGCGGAATTTCTGTCGGTCCATTCGACATCATCAATGCGCGAAGGCCCGCTTCCCGGGCTGCCGGAGGCGTTCAGGCGCGCCCACCCAGGCGCCGCGCCCGGTTCGCTTTCCCCCTTGGAAGCGTCGAGTTCGGGACTGGCAACGCCGAGCAGCGTGCCCGACAGGCCCCCCTTCTTGGCCTCGGGAATGGACTCGGAAACCTTCGTTGGCGCCGAATCGAACGAATGGGTCTCCTGAGGCGTCCAGATCCCCGGACGCAACGTGTTTGCGAATCCAGATTTCTTGGTTTCGCTCGCAGCGGACGCCGCCGCATCCCCGGGTGATGTGGCCTCCGTGGCGGCGTCGCCCGAAGAGGGGGCCTTGGCCGCCGGCAGCGCCGCCGAAGCTTCCCGGCCGCCGCCTTGTTCGGCCTCCGTACGGGTCCGATTCGACGCGAGCAACGCCGCCACGCCGCCACTACCTGGCGTCAGGCGCGTTGGCCGCGGGATCGCGTTCTTCTTCTCCCGAGGTTCGGTCCGGTTCCCGTCGGAACCACCATCCGCCAAAGGAACGCCAACGTTGCCACCCACCGCGGTGGTCTCCTCGAAATCGAAACCCAACGGCCCCGAATTTTCCTGGGTGGCGGCCATGGCCCGGGTCGAAACATCCCGACCAAGGGGAGAATCGGGAGCCGTGCCACCGGGGCCGTCCGCGCGGGGTGGGCGCGGGCGCGCATGGGCAAGCAGGGCGGCGTACCCCCCACCGGGCGTCAACCGGTTGGAGCGCGCGGAGATCGGCCGGTCGCCCCCGGGCGTTTCGGACTTCGCGGAGGCTTCGATCGAAGACCCCGGCGATGCCCCGGGCTTCGGCCCAGCCTGGACGACCTGATTCCGGGGCGTGACCAGCGTCTTTTCGCCGGTTCCCTCTTCGTCCGGCGTCCCGTCGCCCAATGATGTCTTCCCCATCATTCCCGCGGAATTTACCACAGCGGCCTTGGCACCGGGCAAAACCCAGGCGGCGTGTTCCCGTCGGCCATGCGGGCATGCTAGAGCCTTCGCCAAATGCGCGCGCGCCTGGGTCGAATCTTGGCATGGGTCATAACCGGGGCTGCTCTCGGCTGGTTGTTCTGGAAGACGCCGATCAGCGCTGTGTGGGCGTCCGTCGGCCGCGCCGCGGGGTGGACGTTGCCCGCCGTGCTGGCGGCCGTGATTCTGGTCTACATCGCCGACTCCTTCGCGATGTGGAAGACGTTCGCCTGGTTCCTGGCGAGGCTTCCCTTCCGCGACGTCCTCATCGTTCGCGGGGCTACCTATCTGCTGGCGGCCCTGAACTACAGCGTGGGCCAGGGCGCGATCGTCTACTTCGTGCATCGGGCCCGGGGCGTTCCGGTGCGCCGCGGAGTGGCCACCGTCCTGCTGATCATGGGGACCAACGTGCTCGTGCTGCTGGCGATCGTGACCCTGGGTCTGGCCCTGGGCGCGGAGCGTCCGAGGGGCCTGGTGCCGGTCGTGGCCACGGCCTGGGCGGGGCTCGGCGTCTATGTGGCTCTGGTCATCGCGCGCCCCCGGTGGTTGGCGTCGCGCCCGATATTCGACGTGTTGCTGTCGGCGGGGCTGGGCGGGCACCTCAAGGCCATGCTGGTGCGTCTGCCCCACATCGCCGCCCTGATTGTGTTCAACTTGGCCGCATTGCGCGGATTTGGCGTGGCGGTGCCCTTGGGCAGCGCGATCGCCGCGCTGCCCGTGGTGATGTTCATCGCGGTGTTGCCGATCTCGGTTCAGGGCCTGGGGACCACCCAGGCTGCGATGCTGCTGTTCTTCGCGAAATTCGTCCCCGCCGCCGCGGGCAATCCGGGAGCGGTGGTGGTGGGCGCCAGCCTGACGGCGCAAGCGGTTGCCTTGTCCTTTCAGGTGTTGACGGGTTTGGTCTGCCTGCGCACGCGAACCGCCCGGGGGTTGGGCGATGCGACCAAGCAAGCCGCGATGCCGCGCACCGAAGCAAGCCTGGCCCGACCGTCGGAATCGGACGTCTCGTCAGGCGTGGGCACGTCAGGCNNCCCGCCGGACGTCCCTTGGTCCTTGCCCTTGGCGAACCCAAACCGCACATTCAAGCAGCCACGTCGCATCAACGCCGTGTCGGTGACCTTGTTGCTCCTGCTCGCTGGCGCGGGCTATGTGGCCTTCTCCGCGTGGCCGGTCGTCGCTCTGAACGCCGACGTGAAGAACGTTCTGGAGGATGCCTTGCCGCGCCTGTACCGCGCGAATCTGCTCCCGGAACCCGAATCCACCATCGGGAG
>PMNO01000123.1 GCA_003161835.1 Myxococcales bacterium
GGCATGTGGCAGGCCACGCAGGCGCCTCCCGCGCCGGACGGATCGTGGTGCGAGTGCGCCTGCAGGGCGGCGGGCGTGGCGAACGATGGGTGACAGCCGGTGCACACGCCGTTGCCGGCCGGCGTGGCCAGGCGCGCCAGCACGTCGCGCCGGTCCGCGGCGTGGGGATCGTGGCAGGTGGTGCAGGCCATCGTCCGGGCGCAGCCGCCCAACAGGAAGTCACGCGCCTCGCCCGAAGTGATGTGACTGCCCCCGGCGTCCTCCTGCGCGCGCCGAGTTCCGCCCTCCCAGGTGCGCGGGTAGCGCGAAAACAAGACCTGGTGACAGCGGGCGCACGCGCGATTTTGCCATTCGGCGCGTGACACGGGAGCGTTCGCGCCCGGCGCCGCCTCGACCGAAAGAAACGCCGCCCGCGGCTGGAACGTCGGATGGCGCCGGGGATCGTCGACATGCGCGCGGGCGCCGCCGTGACACGATTCGCACCCAATTCCGATTTCCACGAAATGCTCCGGGCCAAATTGGGCACGAGATGCCCACATCGCTTGCCGCAAGGCCGCGCGTGGGTCTTCGCTGCTGGATGCCGGGGTGGCCGTCGGCCTAGCCCCGCGCACGCCCCCTGGCGACGGAGCGGGTTGTGCCAGCACCCTCATTTCATCGTCGATGGCTCGAATCAGGCCGGGAACATTCGTCACCGCGTAGCGCAGGCGGCGCGCCCGCGGCAACACCCGATCGACCACCTCGCCCTGATATCCCGGCGCGCCAGGCCCATACAACGCGCCCCACAGATCGTCGAAATAGGGGACCGTGTTGTGGCAAAAAATGCACGTCTGATTCCAGACGCCGCCCGCCCGCAACCCCGGTCGCTCGCCCACCATCACGGAATAGCCCTTCAACCGAAACGACGCGTTCGCGAACACGTACGACACCGGCAAGAGGAGCTCGACGCGAGGATCGCCGATCGGCGCCGACGCGGGATCGACGGACGTGACCTCGACACCCGCGAAGTCTTCGCGATAGCGGCCTCCGATCACCCGCGTCACCCGATACACCCGCGTCGCGCCGCCCGCGGACGACAGTTGGACGAACCGCGTGCCCTTCACCTGTTCGAATCGTGCGACATCGCCCTTGAAGCGAAACACGTGACCGTCGAAGGGAGCGCGAATCTCCGCCGTGTCCGCGGTTCGGGTCATCCGGTGCATCGGCGAGCGGCTCCACGCCGCCACCACATCGGCGTGACACGGCGCGCACGCCTGGGAGCCGGCGTAGTCCTGGCGCAGAATATTGCTGCCGACCAAGGGGCCCTCAGCCGTGCCTCTGGCCGAGGGCCCAGCCCCGCTCGGCGCCGCCAGCCGCGTGCCGCAACCACCGATCGCCACGGACGTGGCGACGACGATCGCGATCAGCAGGAGCCGTGCCCTGCGACAACCCATCGGATGCATCTGGGCTCACAATAGCCAGGATTCGCCGATGTTTGCGGGAACTTTTGCGCCGTCCGGTTACCCTGTGGTGGATCTTGCCGCGGCCGCCGTTGGCACGCTTGCCTCTCCGGTGAGCGCGGACCCTGCCCTACAGCGTCGACTGCGGATCGATGTCCACCACGAGCCTGACCTCGGGGCTCAACTTCACGGCGGCGCCCGCACGCGCCGCGGCGGCCAGCGGGACACGGTCGGTGGCCGCCAACCAAACCTGAAATCGTGATCGGCCACGCACGCGGGGAATCGGTGCCTCCGCGGGACCGCGCAAGCGGACGGCCGCGCCGCCCGCGGCCACCGCCGCATCGGCGACCGCGGTCGCATCCGCGCGTACGCGGGCCTCGTCCGGACCATCCAGTCGCAAGACCACCATCCGAGTGAATGGCGGATATCCGGCCTCCGCGCGCAGCGCCATCTCCGCGCGCACGAAGCCCTCGTAGTCGTGCGTACGCACAGCCACGATCGCCGCGTGCTCGGGATTGTAGGTTTGCACGATCACGCGTCCAGGTTGATCGCCGCGGCCGGCGCGTCCCGCCACCTGCTCGAGCAGCTGAAACACCCGTTCGGAGGCGCGAAAGTCAGGCAGGTGCATGGCCTGATCCGGTTGCAGCACTCCCACCAGAGTGACGCCCCCGAAGTCGTGACCCTTGGTGACCATCTGGGTGCCCACCAGGATGTCGATTTCGCCGGCATTCATGGCGCGCAGGACTTCGTTCAAATGGCCCTCGCCCCCCGCGTGCCCCGCCGCGCTGGCGCCGGCGGTGTCGCGATCGAGGCGAGCGACACGCGCGTCGGGAAAATGCGCGCGTATCAGCGATTCGACGCGCTCGGTGCCCATCCCCAGCCGGTCGAGGCGCGGCAGCCGGCAGCTGGGACAAACCGCGGGAACGGATTCTTGCGTGCCGCAGTAGTGACAGACCAACCGATCGCGGCCGCGGTGATAGGTCATGGATACCGCGCAGTGCGCGCACTGAATCACGTGTCCACAGGCGCGGCACAGCACCACAGTCGAAAACCCGCGCCGGTTCAGGAACAGGATGGTCTGGCGCCCCGCGGCCAGATTCGCCGCCACGGCCTCCGCCAGCGGCTCCGACAGGAGGCCGTCCGGCCCCGGCGGATGTCGACGCAGATCGACGATCTCCACCGGAGGCAAAGGGCGGGGGGTGGCGCGCTCGGGCAACAGCAGATGACGAAATCGCCCCAGCGCGACGTTGCGCTTGCTTTCCAGCGATGGCGTCGCGGAGCCCAGAATGGCTATCGCGCCTGAGCGCTGGGCGCGAACGACCGCCAAATCCCGGCCGTGATAGCGCACGCCCTCCTCTTGCTTGAAAGACGAATCGTGTTCCTCGTCGACGACCAGTACCCCGAGCTCCCGCACGGGAGCGAACACCGCCGAGCGTGCGCCGAGCGCTATCCCGACCTCCCCGGCGCGCAGGCGACGCCACGCCGCCAGACGTTCACGGGGAGGCAGCGCGCTGTGTAGCACCGCCACGTCGTCGCCAAACCGTGCGCGAAACCGGGCCGCCAACTGGGGCGTGAGCGCAATCTCCGGCACCAGAACCAACGCTCCCCGGCCGGCGGCACGAGCCTCGGCGATCACCCGCAAGTAGACCTCGGTCTTGCCCGAGCCCGTCACGCCCTGCAACAGAAAGGTGGCGTAGCCCGCCCCCAGGGCGGCGATGATTTCCGCGATGGCATGCGCCTGACCGGCGTTCGGCGATGGCGGCTCGGTGCCCCGCCCATCGGTGGCCGGGTGCGCTCCGGCGGGGCGCGCGCCGCGGACATCGGCCGCGGCCACCGCGCGCTGCTCGATGCGCACCAACCCAGCCGCGGCCAGCGTGCGTGCGTGGCCCCGCTCGCCCGTCGACAAGCCATCCAGGCGAAGGCCGTCAGGGGCCCCGCGAATTTTTCCCAGCACCGCGCCGCGCGCGCGCGCGCGTGGCGCGAGATCGGTGTCGCTTCCCACCGCCACCGCAAACGAAACCAGGGGCGGCGCGCGCCGATCGCGCACATCATCGCCGACCTCCACCAGACCCGTGCGTTCGAGACGGTTCACGCGTGCCGCGGCGGAGGCCGCCCCCCGGCCCAACCGCTTGGCTATCGCCCGCCACGACAGCTCTCCGCCTGCCGCCTCCGAGAGCATGCGCAAGATGGGATCGATGTTGTCCGCCGGGACGCCGACTCCTCCGAGCGCGATCTGTCCGGTCAAGCCCTCCCCGCGCGATGCGCGGTCCCCGGCCGGCGTCAGGCGGACCAGGCGCACGGATTCGGCGCGTTCGCCCTGGGGCAGGCCCGCACGCAACAATTCACCCAAGGGCGCCTGATAGTAGTCGGCGGCCCAACGACACAGAGCCATCATCTGTTCGTCGAAGGCCGGCTCCCCCCCGACGACGGATTCGATGTCGCGCGTCTTGGCCGCCGGCGCCGCTGCTTGAGCAGGTCCCAGCACGAACCCGGTAACAGTGCGGCCACCGAACGGAACCACCACCTGCGTGCCGGCGGCAATCCGCGCTCCTGGTCGNNCGGTAGGTGAACGTTCCCGCGACCGGCAAGGCCACGGCCACCTCGAGAAGATGGGGCTGTGCGGAGTCCGCGTCCGCGCCACCGCCGTCATCCACATGACGATCGATGTCGTGGCTGTCGGTCACTGGGAGACGGCGCGTAACTCGGCCAGCATGCGCTCGGCGCCGATGCGCACGTCGGCGCCGATATCCGCGCGCCCGAGCGCGTGGTACAGCACCGCCAGGACGTATCCAGCGCGATCCCCCGCATCGAACCGACGCCCCGCCATCTCGATGCCGCACAACCCGCGTTCGGCGCACAGCACCGCCAGCGCGTCCGTCAGCTGAATTTCGTCGCCACGCCCCGGCGGCGTGCGCTCCAAGATCGGGAATATTTCGGGTGGCAGCACGTAGCGGCCGATGATCGCCAGGCGCGACGGCGCCGTTCCGGGCGTCGGCTTCTCAATCAAGCGCGACACGCGCAGCGTGGGACTGGAACGGGCCGGGATCCCCGCGTCGTCGATCCGTTCGCCGCCGACGATGCCGTACATGTGTTCTTGTCCGGCCGGAACTTCCTTCAGGCCGACGACCCCCACCCCGTGTCGTTCGTAGACGCCCAGGAGCTGGGCTATGCCCGGAGGCTCGCTGACCAGCAAATCGTCGCCCAGCAACACGGCAAACGGTTCGTCGCCGACGGCATCGCGCGCGCACAGGACGGCGTGGCCGAGGCCGCGCGCCTCGCCCTGCCGCACGGACACGAACCGAGCCATCGACGATATCCGCCTCAGCGCGGCCAGGTCTTC
>PMNO01000248.1 GCA_003161835.1 Myxococcales bacterium
CGACGTCTGCGCGGTGGACGACATCATTCCCAACTGCGGGGCCGCCGCCTTGATCGCCGGTCGCCAGATCGCGATCGTGCGCCTGGGCGAAGGCCGCATCTACGCCCTGTCGAACTACGATCCCTTCAGCGAGGCGTTCGTGATTGCGCGCGGCATCGTGGGCGATCGCGACGGGTGCCCGAAGATCGCTTCCCCCATCTACAAGCAGAGCTTTGATCTGCGGACCGGGGTCTGCCTCGACGATCCGTCGGTGACCCTGCCCACCTATCCGGTGCGCGTGCGGCAAGGCCGCATCGAGCTCGGCATCCCCACATGACGACCGCCATTCGAAGCCCGTTGCTCGTCCTGGCGCCGTCGGATCGACCAGAGCCGGCGTCCGCGGGCGCGGTCCGGTTTTCGGCGCTCGATTGGGTGCTCGCCGATCAACAGACGTTGACCGCGGTCGATCGGTTTTCGCGCAAGCACGACGATGGAACGTTGCTCGATTCGAAGCCCGGGCGCGGGCCGGGGCCAGGGCGCGGGCGCGGTCCAACACCCGGGTCGGAGCCGCGGACCTACCGCGATCTCATCCCCGGGAAGGCCCCCGCCGAGGGCCAGCAGTACGCGTTCGAGGTGGACCTGGACCTTTGTACGGGCTGCAAGGCCTGTGTCACGGGCTGCCACAATCTGAACGGCCTGGACGACGGTGAGGTCTGGCGGACCGTCGGTCTGCTGCACGGGGGCACCGCGCAGGCTCCCGCCCAGCAGACCGTCACCACTGCTTGCCACCACTGTCTGGAGCCGGCCTGTCTTTCGGGATGCCCGGTCAAGGCCTACGAGAAGCACCCGATCACCGGGATCGTCAAGCATCTGGACGACCAGTGTATCGGTTGTCAGTACTGCATCCTCATGTGCCCGTACGATGCGCCCAAGTACAGCAAGGACCGCGGGATTGTCCGCAAGTGCGACATGTGCAGCGACCGGTTGGAGCACGGCGAAGCCCCGGCCTGCGTTCAGTCCTGTCCCAACGAGGCCATCCGGATTGCGGTCGTCGATCGCGCCGAAACGATGCAAGCCACCGAGGCCAACACCTTCCTCCCCGGCGCACCTGGCCCCGGCGATACGCTGCCGACGACCGTCTACAAGACCGGGCGCGCTCTGCCGCGCAACCTGTTGCCCGCCGATTTCTACAGCGTCAGCCCCGAGCACGCGCATCCGCCGCTGGTGGTGATGCTCGGGCTCACCCAGCTCTCCGTGGGCGCGTTCCTGATGAACCTCCTCGCTCAGCGGATCNNCACCTCGGCCGGCCGCGCTACGCGTTCCGCGCCTTTCTCGGGCTGCGGACCTCCTGGCTCAGCCGCGAAATCATCGCGTTCTCCCTGTACGCGGGGTTGGCCGCCGCGTTCGCGGGATCGTTCTTTATCCCTGCCGCCCCCGCGGCGCTGAGATTCGGCGTTGGGCCCGCGGCCGGCGCTGCCGGGGTGCTGGGCGTGTTCTGCTCCGTGATGGTCTACGCGGCCACCCGCAGAGTGCACTGGCGGGGGCCCGTGACCGGCTTCAAGTTCTCCCTTTCCACGCTGATCCTCGGGACATCGACGGTGGTGATGATCTCCTTGTTCGCCAGCGCTGGAGCGACCCACGGCGGCGGAACCCCACCTCCGTTCGTCGGCTCGGGCGCCTACGAGGTGCTGATGGAACTCTTGCTCGTCGGCTCGGGCGCCAAACTCGCATACGAGCTGTCGGTCTTTCGTCACCTGCGCGACCCGCGGCACTCCCTGCAGAAGCGCACGGCCCTCCTCCTGTGCGGCGAGCTCCGAACGCTGGCCCGCGCACGATTCGCCTGCGGCCTCGTAGGTGCACTGGTTCTTCCCGGTCTGGGTGTGGGCTTGTCGCTCACCCGCTCATCCGGATCGCCGGGGACGTCGTTTCCCTTCGTCTTGCTGACGGTACTTGCGGCAGTGGGTTTCGCATTGACCCTGGGCGGCGAGCTTCTGGAGCGGTATCTCTTCTTCGCGACGGCGCCGGCTTCCAAGATGCCGGGGAGCATCGCTTGAAGCTGGGTGGCGGTGGCGGCGACGGCGGCGCGGCCGGCATGCGCGGCTGGAAGAACGCCGCGGCCGCGATTCTCCGCGCGCACGACGGTCCGCTGACCCGCGAGCTCCTGCAGACGCCGGGCGCGTTCGGGCTCGGCCGGGTGCCCGAACGCCTGCTGCCCGATCAGACCACGACCATGGTGTGTGGATTCTGTTCGACCGGTTGCGGATTGAAGGTGCACCTGCGGCAGGGTGAGGCGATCAACCTGACACCGGCGGCCGAATATCCCGTGAACCTGGGGATGGCTTGTCCCAAGGGCTGGGAGGCGCTGACCCCCCTGGCGGCGCCGGATCGCGCGACGACCCCGCTGCTGCGCAACGCGCGTGGCGAGCTGGAACCCGTCGGGTGGCCCGAGGCGCTGAAGGTCTTCACCACCCGGCTCAAGGCCGTGCAGGCCCAGCACGGACCAGCGTCTGTCGCGTGGCTCGGCACCGGACAGATCGTCACCGAGGAGCTCGCGCTCCTGGGCGCGGTGGCGAAATTCGGGATGGGGATGGTGCACGGTGACGGCAATACGCGACAGTGCATGGCCACCGCGGCCGTCGCCTACAAGCAGTCCTTCGGCTTCGACGCGCCCCCGTTCACCTACCGAGACTTCGAGGAATCCGATGTGATCGTGCTGGTCGGATCGAACCTGTGCATCGCGCACCCGATCATGTGGGAGCGCGTGTGTCGCAACCCGCACAGCCCCGCCATCGTCGTCGTCGATCCGCGCAAGACCGAAACGGCGACGGCCGCCACCCAGCACTACGCGCCCAGGCCCAAATCGGACNNACCGCACCTTCGTCGACGCGCACACGACCGGCTTTGACGCCCTGGCCGCGCACGTCGCGGCGTACACGCCCGAGCGAGTCTGTGCCGAGACGGGGCTCTCCGAGGCGGCGCTGCAATCGTTCGCGCAAACCATCCACCGAGGCCGGCGGGTGTCGTTCTGGTGGACGATGGGCGTGAACCAAAGTCACGAGGGCGTGCGCGTGGCCCAGGCGATCATCAATCTCGCGCTCCTCACCGGCAACATCGGGCGCCCGGGCACCGGCGCCAATTCCATCACCGGCCAGTGCAACGCGATGGGCTCGCGCCTGTACAGCAACACCACGAATCTGCTGGGCGGACGCGACTTCACGAGCGCGACCGATCGCGCGGAGGTGGCCGGCCTCCTGGACATTCCCGAGAGCCGCATCCCGCGCCAGAACAGC
>PMNO01000217.1 GCA_003161835.1 Myxococcales bacterium
CTGCTGCCGATCGTGGAAGGATCCACGGTATCCACGAAGTACGGACCGCTCAAGACCGATCACGTGCTGTTCATCGCCGCCGGCGCGTTTCATGTCGCCAAGCCCAAGGATCTGATCCCCGAGCTGCAGGGCCGCTTTCCCATCCGGGTCGAGCTGGAATCGTTGTCGGACGACGATCTGGTGCGCATCCTGACCGAGCCCGAAAACGCCTTGACCAAGCAGTACACGGCGCTACTCGGTACCGAAAAGGTCACCCTGGACATCCAGCCCGATGCCGTGACGGAGATTGCGCGAATAGCGGCCCTGGTGAATTCCCGCATGGAGAACATCGGCGCGCGCCGCTTGCACACCATCATGGAGCGGGTGCTGGACGATCTCGCCTTCGAGGCGCCCGAGCTGGGGCAGGTCACGATCCCCATCACCGCCGCCTACGTGCGCGAACGCCTGGACGGTGTGCTCAAGGACGAGGATCTGTCGCAGTACGTGCTTTGAACGACCCGCCGGACATGTTCAGGGGCTCGAAGCGCGGCGCGAGCAGGTGGTTGATCGCGAAGGCTGCCAGGTAGGCCGAACCGCAGATCATGAACAGGACCGTGTATCCCGCGGTGACGTTCCCCGCCGCCTGAAACCGATCCAACAATTTCCCCGAGTAGAGCGGGAACAGGATTCCGCCAATCGAGCCGGCCATTCCTCCCAGGCCCACGACCGATGCGATGGCGTGCTTGGGGAACATGTCCGATGCGCTGGTGAACAAATTCGCGGACCACGCCTGATGCGCGGCGCCGGCCACGCCGATCACGATCACGGCGCCCCAATCGCCCAGGCGGGTGACGAAAAGAATGGGCAGCACACAACACGCGGCCACGAACATGCCGGTTTTCCGCGCGCGGCTCACGCTGTATCCGCGGCGGGTCAGCGACCCCGTCAGCCAGCTGCCCAGGATGCTCAGCACCGTGACGATGCTGTAGATGGTGACCAGGTGTACCCAGCTCTTCTTGATGTCGAGGCCGCGCGTCTTCTTGAAATAGTCGGGCAACCAGATCAGGAAGAACCACCACACCGGATCGGTCATGAATTTGCCGACGATGAAGGCCCAGGCCTGGCGATAACGAAGGATCTGCGACCATCTCACTTTTCCGACCACGCCGCTGTCGTCCGCGTCGCTGCGAATGTGGGCGAGCTCAGCCGCACTGAGAGTCTTGAGGCGTTCAGGAACTTGATAAAAGACGGTCCACAGGACCAGCCACCCGAATCCGGCGACGCCGGCGGCCACGAAGGCGGAGCGCCAACCCCAGGTCAAGGCCACCCAGGGAATGATCGCGGGGGCCACTATTGCGCCCACATTCGCACCCGAATTGAAGAGCGCGGTCGCGAACGCGCGCTCCTTCTTCGGGAACCACAGCGCGACGGTCTTGATGGCCGACGGGAAATTTCCGCCTTCGCCCAATCCCAGCGCCACCCGCGCGATAAAAAATCCGCTGATGCTTCCGACCAGCGCATGGCCCATCGCCGCCAGGCTCCAGGCGGCGATCGAAACCGCGTAGCCGATCTTGGTTCCCCAGCGATCGATGAACGCCCCGAAGAACAGCAACCCCACCGCGTAGGCGGCCTGGAAGGCCGCGTTCACCTGGCCAAACTGCTCGTTCGTCCACCGGAGCTGGTCGTCCAGAATCGGCTTGAGCAGTGACAGGATTTGGCGGTCGATGTAGTTGACTGTCGTCGCGAAAAACAGCAGCGCGCAGACAATCCAGCGATAACCCCCGACGCGGCCCGATCCGGAGTCCTGGCCCATGGACGGGGTTCTCGCCGATCCAGGCAGGCGGCGCAAGCGCGATTTCCGCTGGTTTCACCGTGAAAATCGCAGGGCTGCGGCCGGTGAGCCGTGGCAGCCGGCTCGCGACACTCATGAATTCAGTCACCAGTTTGATCCGTCAACAGTCGGGAGGTTCGGCCGTGAAGACCTGCTCACGAATGTGGTTGTTGTTCGTGATTGTCGCGGGGGCGAGCTGCGCCAAGGTGGATGTCGGCGCAATGGCGGGCGAGACCGGCGGGACCCGGGCGTCGGGGAGCGGCGGTTCGGGCTTGCCCGCTGGACCAGACGCCGGCGTACCCTCCGGCGCGGGTGGCGAGGTGCGGGGCACCGTGGGCGGCGGGGGGATGGGCGGCGAGAAGAGCTGCGGGTTGGAATCCTTCCCCCTGTCGAGAAAGTTGGGCGACGTCATCGTGGTTCTCGATCGGTCGGCCTCCATGCAGAAGAACTCGATGGACAAGACTCCCGTGCCTCCGAACGATCCCACCAAGTGGGAACAGCTCGTTCCGGCGCTCACCAGCGTCATCGCGCAGGCGGGGGCCGACATTTCGTGGGGACTGAAGAGCTTTCCCGAAGACGGTTCGGAATGCGCCTCCGCGACCGTGACGTCGAAGATGGACCTGGCCGTGAGCCCGAAGAACTTCGCCGCGCTCAACAGCGCCATCATGACCACGCTTCCGAATGGCAATGGCACCCCCACTGGCGCCGCCGTCGGCGTGGCCGCGGACTACCTCAAGGGGTTGAACGACGGCAACAAGCACTACTTGCTGCTGGCGACCGATGGGCAACCGTCTTGTGGAGGGAGCGTGGGGGCGCTGGTGGGCAACACCAACAAGCAGGCCCAAACCGACGCGGTGGCAGCGGTCACCGCCGCCGCGGGCGCGGGCATTCATACCTTCGTGGTGGGCGTCGCGACGAAGCCGACGGACGAGGCCACCCTGAATCTGCTCGCGGTGGCCGGACTCGAGCCGCGCGGTGATCCCAATCCCCTGGCGACCAAATACTACCTCGGTACGACGAATGCCGAGCTGGTCACCGCCCTGCAAGCCATCACGGGCGTGGTCAACAAGGATTGTCTCTTCCCCTTGGGAAAGGTTCCGCCCGTGCCCACGAACATCGCGGTCAAGGTGAAGGGGGCCAAGGCGCCGTTCGATTCGTCGAACACCGCGGGCTGGAACTATCTGGACCAGACCAACACCACGGTGCAGGTGTTCGGTCCCTGGTGCGACATGATCAAGAACGAAACCGCCGACATGGTCGAGATCGTCTTTGGATGTCCGAACATCCCCATCCCATAGCAGGGCGGGCGGGGCGACGGATCGCACCTCCGTGCCACCGCGATCCTGGAAGGAAGCGCTCTTCATGAACATGTTCCGCCTCCCCCCCGCGCTGGTGGTTTTGTCGTGCGTGGCGTTCGCGAGTCTCGGCGCTTGCGCGAGCGTCAAGCAGACCGATCCCGCGTCCCAGCCCCAGGGGACCGGAGGCGTTCGAGGCACGGGCACTCCTGATGCGGGTGATCCATTCGTCCCACGCGGAACCGCCGGATCGTCGGGCGGGGGCGTGTATGCCGGGGGCTGCAAGAACCTGCAGTGTCAGCAGACCTCCTGCACGCAGGGAAGCTGCCTTCAGCACGCCTGCGCCAACGGCGCGAAGACCACCGTCAGTGGCAAGGTCTACGATCCGGCGGGGAGCGTCCCGCTGTACAACGTGATCGTGTACGTGCCGAACGCGGCCCTGGCCCCCATCTCCGAGGGCGTGTCGTGCGATAAATGCAACGGCACCGCCACGGGATCTCCGGTGGCCTCGGCGCTGACCGACGCGACGGGAAGCTTCGTCCTGGAGAATGTTCCGGTCGGCACGGACATTCCGCTCGTGATGCAGGTGGGCAAGTGGCGCCGGCAAGTGAAGATTCCGAGCGTGGTGGCGTGCGCCGATACGCCGCTCGTCGACAAGGACTTGACCCGCCTACCCCGGAATCAAGCCGAGGGTCACTTGCCCCAGATCGCGCTGGCGACCGGGCACTCGGACGCTCTCGATTGCTTCCTGCGCAAGGTCGGGATCTCGGATGGAGAGTTCACCAATGATGCCGGGCACGGNNGAGATGTTCTCCGACGCATACAAGGTCCTGTTCGCCAATGACGCCAAGATGGCGAACTACGACGTCCTCATGCTTCAGTGCGAGGGTTCCCAGCTCGAATCGTCCAAGACGCCGTACGTCTTCAACATGAAGAAATACGCGGACAATGGGGGGCGCATTTTCGCGGAGCACTTGCACTCCGTCTTCTTCCGCAAGGGACCCGCACCCTGGCCCACCACCGCCAATTGGCTGGGTGTCGCCGCCGATCTGGCGTCTCCGGTCATCGCGCAGATTGACACCTCGTTTCCCAAGGGGATGGCCCTGGCCGATTGGTTGACGGCGGTCGGCGCGTCACCCATGCAAGGCCAGATCTCGCTGGATATGGCCCAGCACTCCGTCGATGAGCCGCTGCATGGCGCCCAGAGGTGGATCTACACCAGCGCGCCCACGCCATCGGTTCAGTACCTGACGTTCAACACCCCCGTCGAGGCCGCGCCCGAGGATCAATGCGGCCGCGCTGTGTTCACCGACGTTCACGTCGGCGCTGGCGCCGGCATGTCGCATCCCGAGAATCCCTTTCCCACCGGATGCTTGCCGTCGACGGTGTTGTCGCCCCAGGAGAAGGCCCTCGAGTTCATGCTGTTCGACCTGTCCTCGTGCGTTCAGCCCGACATGGTCAGGCCGGTGCCGCCTCCGATTGAATAGCCGGATGACAAGGAGACCCTCGCGCATGTTCAAGAGCCCTCGGCCACCGGGTCGCACGCGCCTCGCCGTCTGTGCTGTCGGTCTTGCCCTTGGCGGCCTCGTACTCGGCGGCGCCTGCGCAAACTTCAATGAACCTCCCGCCGGAGCTGGCAGCGGCGGAGGCGCGGGCACGATCAGCGGCACCGGGGGCAAAGTGGGCGTGGGCACCGGAGGCAACGTGGGTTCAGGCGGCACCAGCCTCGGTACCGGCGGCAGCGCGGTTTCGGGCTCGGGCGGTCGCATCACCAGCACGGGGGGAAGCATGGGTACCGGCGGCGGCCCGTCCGGCACCGGCGGGTCACAAGGCTCGGTCACGAAGGTCGATCTCAAGGGCAAAAGAGTGCTGTTCGTGGTCGACGACCCGGCCAGCCTGAGCGAAGGCGACGCCATGTTGAAGAGCATCATGGAGGTCAGCCGGGACATGGTGGTGACGATGGGCGACACCATGACCGCCAACCCCGATGTCGCGACGATGAACCTGATAGTGGCGTCGTCCGGCGCCAGCGCCAGCGAGTTTCCCGCCCTGTACAAGTCCGCGGCGGTTCCGATGATCGTCTTTGGCAACAGTGCCTTCATGGCCTTGGGCTTCATCGCGGCCAGCTCCGGCAAGGGCACCGTATCCACCCCGGTGATGGCCACCGTCGTGGATGGCGCGTCGCCACTCGCCTCGGGGATGGCGACGGGTACGAATTTTTCGCCGATTGGCACCTCCCGCAGCACGTCCGTGTACTGGGGAGCACCGGGGGGCGCTCCGATCCAGGTCGCGGCCGTGGTGGGGGCCGCCACTCAGCTGATCGCGTTCGGGTACGAAAAAGGGGCGGCGATGGCCACCGGAACGGCCCCGGCGCGCCGGGTCGGCCTGGGGTTCAAGACCGACGTGATCGGCGATCTGTCGATCGAGGCGACCAAGCTGCTGAACGCGGCCCTCGAGTGGACCGCGGGCGCCCCGCCGTAGCGCCCTCCGGGCGTGCGATCAAGACCGTGCACGCTGGAATCCTGAGCGCTGATCGCTTCTGAGCCGTACCCCAACCGGAGGGACACCCAGAAGGGTCGCGGCCGCGTTCCCCGGGTGTCGAGCCCGCGGGTGTCGACGGGCGGCTGTCGATAGAAAGAGAAAATGATCGCGAATTTCGCCCTTCTTGTTGCCGCATTCGCCCTGGCCGAGCCAACCGGGCCTACCGCGGATGGCGTGGCGGTCACGGTGAGCAATCCCTTGCGCGCGGCCCGCCCCGTCGAGACCATCGCGCTGTCGATGGCCGACATTCTGAAGGCGGCCCCGACGTTGCAAGCCCGGCGCACGATCGTTGTCGACGCAAACGGCAAGGCGGTTGAATCCCAGCTCGTCGACCTCGATGCCGACGGGAAACCCGACGAGCTGGTGTTTCAGTCGACGTTCGCCGCCGGCGAGCGGAAGGAATTCGTGGTGCGTGCCGGCGAGCGCCGCTCCCCGACCCGGGACGATTTCAGGGTGTACGGGCGGTTCGCGCGCGAACGCCACGACGATTTCGCCTGGGAGAACGATCGCGTCGCCCATCGCATGTACGGGCCCGCGCTCGAGACCTGGGCGGAAGAACCACTGACCAGCAGCGGGGTGGACGTCTGGAGCAAGCGCGTTCGCCGCCTGGTCATCAACAACTGGTACATGACCGACAACTACCACCAGGATTTCGGCGAGGGCGCCGACTTCTACGCTGTCGGCAAGTCGCGCGGGTGCGGCGGCATCGGCGTGTGGGCCGGAGGCAAACTTAGCGTCTCGAAGAACTTCACCCAGTCGCGCGTGCTCGCCAACGGCCCCATCCGCTTGGTTTTTGAACTCACCTACGCGCCTTGGGATGCCGGCTCCGCACGCGTCGCCGAAACCAAGCGCGTGATCCTGGACGCGGGCACGCAGTTCAACCGTTTCGAGAGCACGTTTACGGGACAGAAGGGCGCGCTTTCCGCAGGCATTGGCATCGCCAAGCATCCAGGCAGCGTCGTGAAGGTGGAGGCTCACGGCGGATCGATGCGCACGTGGGAGCCACTAGACGGCGGAAAAGCTGGGAACCTCGGCTGTGCCGTCGTGCTGCCCGCTGGCGTCCGCATGGAGGAGCACCACGGCGACCTCGAGTACCTGGTGGTCACAGGCGTGCCGGCGAATGGACGACTGGTTTACTACGCAGGGTCGGGTTGGGATCGCGCCGGCCGGATTCTCGACGCGGCTGCGTGGGCGGCTGAGGTGCACAGCCTGGCCGCGCGGATAGCCGCTCCGGTCAAGATCGGGCTTGCTATCGACAAGTAGCCCCGAAAGCAAGTAGCCCCGAAAGCGAAAAAGTCCGAGAACCGCGCCTTGCCGACAGGCGAGGCGTGCGCAAACAGGTGGGCGTTGTCATCGTGAAGGGGCGCTCCCTTTTGGGTTCATCGACGAAAGCTGACCCATTCTGGCCAGCCAAGGGACCTTTAAGAGAATCAGATGACAAGTACAAATACTCGACGCAATCAGCAAGGCTCAAGTACGCGTTTGCTGGCATTGGTCATGGCGAGCGCGGCGATTTTTGGGGGATGCTCCTCGTCCACGACAGGGCCGGGGCAGTCGGCCACTGGCGGCGCAACATCAAGCGGCGGTAGCACAAGCGTTCCGGCCGAAACCGGCGGGCGTGTGGGCATGGGCGGAACGGTCGGTACCGGGGGCGCTTCCGCGACCGGGGGCGCGACGGCAACGGGGGGAACCGACACGACCACGACGACAAAGGGAACCGGTGGCAGCGCGCCTCTCTCGGGCGGCGCATCTGGGACAGGGGGTAGTGCAGGGACTGGCGGCGCGCCTAGCAGCGGTGGAATCCCCAAGTCTGGCGGCAGCATCGCCAGTTCCGGCGGCGTCGCTATTTCGGGCGGGGCGACTGGCAACGGCGGTGTGATTGGCTCTGGCGGCGCGACGGGCACGGGCGGCGCCCCACGTTCCGGAGGCGCCATCGCTTCTGGTGGTGCTACCGTCGGCACGGGTGGCTCGGCCGGTGGCGTTGCTGGGCAGGCCGCGACGGGCGGTACAACAAGCGGAGCGGGCGGCGCCAACAACGCTGGCGGCTATGTCTTCGCATGCTTCGATGACGCCGCCGCGGTTTCCTCGATGCAAATCTACACCTCCCCTGATGCCTTGAACTTCACCAAGCTCCTCGACACCGGATTTGGCGGGCCCACGGGAAACCTGCGCGACCCCAGCATCATGAAGTACACCGACGGGAAGTACTACATCGCCTACACCGATCCGATGAAGGCGAGCTGCTGCAACCCGGAGGACCATTTCGGGATCGCCGTCAGCTCGGATTTGATTCACTGGACCGATTTGACGACCGTAAAAGCGGGCGTACCCAACGTTTCGCGCGTCTGGGCGCCGGAATGGTACGTTGAAGGTGGGGTGGTGAGAGTCATTGCCAATATCGACACTGGCAATGAGCTTCCCGATTTCCAGCCCTACGCTTTCACCGCACAGGACAGCACGTTGT
>PMNO01000650.1 GCA_003161835.1 Myxococcales bacterium
ACCGATGTCTATGCGGTGGGCGAGCTGTTGTTCGAGATGCTGACCGGCGTACCTCCTTACAGCGGCGGTGACATCATCGCGGTCTTCAACAAGAAGGCGAACGAAGAGCCCGTCCCCGTCCGGTCCTTGCGACCCGAAGTGCCGGCCTGGATCGAAGAGCTGCTGGTGCGCGCCATGTCCCGCCTGCCGGCCCATCGACACGCGTCGATGACCGAGCTCAAGGACGACCTCCTGAGCGGCCTGGCTCGCATCGAGGCTGCTCCCGTCCAGCCGGCCCCGCTCCAGTTGACGATTCCGGTCGCTNNAGGCGGCGGCAACCGCGAAGGCGGGTCGTGTTGGGCCGGGGCCTCGCTCGTCTCGCGCGATGTGGATCACCGGCGCGAGTATCGTCGTGGGGCTGGGGTTGGCGTCCATGGCCGTCCTGCAGCGAACGGATCTCGCGGGTCGATCCCCGGCGCCGGCGCTGTCACCGCTCGCGCCAACCCGGGTGCTCTTGCCGGGCAACAAGCCTCCAGCGGGGATACGGCCCGCGGGAAGGGAAAAGGGCGTCGGGTTGCCAGCCGAGCTACCCGGGCCAGCGACGCCATCCGCGCTGCCCGTGCCCATTTCGGCACGCGCACAGAGCCCCGAACTGACGACACCGCCGCAGCCCGTGCGTGCGCCCGTGACGACTCCGGCGTCGCCGACCAACTCGCCACGTGGCGCCGCCCNNCCCGCCGCGCCTCCCCGTCGGCTCCCCGAATGGCAGCGGCGCCCGCCGCAGCGCGCGCGCCGGCCCCATCCCTGCCGCCGCCGACCGCCACACAATCCCAGGCTACCGCGGCGGTTACTGTGACTCCGCCCGAGGAACTGGCGCGGGGTCGCGCCGCGTTCGCCAAGGGCAATTTCCCCGAAGCCGTCCGACTGGGCCGCCGGGCGTTGCTCTCGGGCGACGGAATCGGCGCCCACCTGCTGCTCGGCGACGCCTTTTACAAGATGGACCGGTTCGCGGACGCGCTCGGCGAATATGACGCGGTCTTGAAGTTGGCTCCGACCAATCCACAGGCCCGCCGCGGCCGGGAACTCGCGCTGCGTCGCCAGAGCCATTGACGCCCCCCGGCGGGCTGTTGCGCATCTCTTGCTACTAACAATTTCCACTGTCTAGAACGAAAACATGTGTATATTGACCTGCATTTCTCAACGAGGGAGGCCAGCATGAATCGTCGTTTAGGCCTGATCGTTCTGGTTGTTCTGACACTCTCTCCCGCTGGCGGTTGCGCGTTCAAACCGCATCCCGAAACGCTTGGTACCGGAGGCTCGGATCCGGGCGGCGGCACGGGGGGGTCCAGCGTCTTCGACGCCTCAGGCCTCATGGTGCCCGATGCCCCGCGCGAATACGTGAGTTCCACCGACGGCGGGTTGGGCACCGGGCCGAGTGCGGACGCGAACTGCCAGAATCAACCGTTCAGTGTCGCTGCATTGCCGCCGGATCTGCTGATCGTCCTCGACCGTTCGGGATCGATGAATGAAGACTCCTCGGGCATGGGCTGCATGGGCATGGGCGGCCGGGGCGGTCGCAACATGGGCTGTGGCATGAACTCCAAGTGGTACCAGGTCACCACGGCCATCAACAACGTCGTCGCCATGACTGAAGGCACGATCAATTGGGGACTCAAGTTTTTCGGAAACGATATGGCGTGCGGCGTGACCGCGGGTGCGACCGTGCCTCCAGCGCCGATGAATGCACTGTCGATCTCGAACGCGATCGCGGATCCCGCGAACCAGCCGGGTAGCAGCACGCCCACCCAGGCCGGAGAGCTGTCCGCCGGCGAGTACCTGAATACCCTCACCGACCCGAATCCCAGGTTCGTCTTGTTGGCCACGGACGGCCAGCCCAACTGCGCGGCCGGTGTTGCCAACACCACCGACGATATGGCGGCCATCGAATCGGTCGCCACCGTCAAGACCATGGGGTTCCCCACCTTCGTCATTGGCATCGCCACCGCCGGCGGCATGGCCGACATGACCCTGAACAGCATGGCCATGAACGGCGGCTACCCCCTCACAACCGGGACCACCCAGTACTACTCGGTCAGCACAACCGCGCAGCTCATGGATGCCCTGGCCAAGATTCAAACGGTCACCACGGGCATGTGCACCTACCCGCTGGAAATGCCCGGCCCCGAGGCCGACCCGACCAAGGTAACGGTCACGGTGGACAGCGTGCCGAGCGTGAAGGACGACGCCAACGGCTGGCGCTATGACCCGGGCATGAAGTCGATCACCTTCACGGGAACGACCTGCGAGCAACTGATGGCCGGTACCCTCAAGAAGGTACAGGTCCTGTACGGTTGCAAGATCGGAATCATCTAGCTGGTCGGCGGCGCGGTCGCCGGTTCGGGCGTCAGCCGTCGCCGCTGTAGATCTTCGCCGCGGACAGGTGCCCGAACCGGTGCCAGCGCGTGTGCAGCCGGGCGAGCTGAAACATGAGATCCGCGGCCGGCGTTCCGGCCAGGGCGGCCTTGTCGACCAGCTCCAGCACCCGCTCGCGCACGTCGGGCGGGTGGAACAAGAACGTCTTGCCAAACACAACGGCCTCGCCATCCCACAGCAAGCGGGCCTCGAACAAGGCGCCCACCTCGAACCCCGTGGTGCCGCGTCGTTCGCGGACCCGGAAACGCGCGCCGCCGATCAAGTCATCTAGCTCCAGGTGACCGTCAGCCGCCGCGCCCAGCTCGAACAGGCTGCGGTGACTCGTATGCAGGTGAACCGCCGCGCGTCGCTCCTCGTCGCTGAATCGCCCGGCGGGCTCCGAGACCACGCGCGCAGCGGGCGGCGGGCCGCCCTGGAAGGCGCGCTCGATGATGTACCACTCGAGAAACGATGCCATGCGCGATTCGAACAGATCGCCGTCGTCATCGAACACCTTGCCGGCGCGGTCGAAGTACTCGGCCCGCGCCCTCAGGGCCTCCACCTTGTTCTCACCCTCGGCGAACACGCTCGCCAGCCGTTCGACCAATGATTGAATCGTGACCACGAGCGGGTCAGGTCCGCCGACGCTCGTCCATCAGCTTGGTGAAGCGATCGAACAAATAGCTCGCGTCGTTCGGACCGGGCGACGCCTCGGGGTGATATTGCACCCCGAACACCGGCAGGCTCTCGTGCCGCATGCCCTCCACGGTCTTGTCGTTGAGGCTCACGTGGGTGAGCACCGCGCGTCCCGCCATCGATTCGACGTCGACCGCGAATCCGTGATTTTGCGAGGTGATTTCGACCTTGCGGGTCCCCAGATCCATGACCGGGTGGTTGGCGCCGTGGTGGCCGAATTTCAGCTTGTAGGTCTTGCCGCCCAGCGCCTGACCCAGGATCTGGTGGCCGAGGCAGATTCCGAAGAACGGAATCCCCGTCCTGACCAGCTCGCGCGCGGCTTCCACCGCGTAGGGCAGCGCGGCCGGATCGCCCGGACCGTTCGACAAGAAGATCCCGTCCGGCTTTCGCTCCAGTACGCTCTTGGCAGGCGTCGCCGCGGGAACGACCGTCACGCTGCACCCAGCCGACCGCAGGCGGCGCAGAATGCCGCGCTTCATGCCGAAGTCGTAGGCCACCACGTGGTGGCGCACGGGAGGCCGATCGGCGAACTGATCCTCGGGGACGCTCGGGCCTGAGCCGGGTCGCTGCGCATTCATGGCGGAACGCGTCCCCCGCCAGATCGTCTCGTCCCAGTCGTAGGGAACGGCGGTCGTGACCTCGCGGACCAGATCGCGCCCCTCCAGTGAAGGATGCCGGCGCGCCGCCGCCACCGCCGCCTCCGGATCGTTCACGTTGCGCGTGATAACAGCCCGCTGGGCGCCCGACTGGCGCAGGCGCCGCGTGATCGCGCGCGTGTCGATGCCGCTGATGCCCGGGATATCGCTGTCCGTCAGCAACTGATGGAGATCCGAATCGGCGCGCCAGTTCGACACCAGCGGCGACAGCTCGCGCACCACGAAACCCGCGCACCAGGGGCGGCTCGACTCGAAGTCGATCGGGTTCACTCCGACATTGCCGATCTCGGGCGCGGTCATGGTGATGATTTGCCCGCGATAGGACGGATCCGTGACCACCTCCTGGTATCCCGTGAGGGCGGTGTTGAAGACGATCTCGCCCGCGGAATCACGGCCGGCGCCAAATCCCGATCCGCGATAGATCGTGCCGTCCTCGAGGGCCAGCAAGGCCGGCGTGGTCTTGTCGGTGTCGTCAGACAAATCGGTTCTCCTCGGCAAAGACTATTCCGCCCGCGACGATCGTCAGGACGGCGCGGCCCACCATGGGGCGCCCTGCAAACGGCGTATTTTTTGAACGCGACTGCAACAGGCCGGGTTCCACCGTCCAGGCCGCGTGGGGATCGATGACCGTAACATCACCGACGGCCCCGATCGCCAGGCTTCCCCCCGGCAGACCCAGCACCGCCGCCGGTCGCGTCGACAGCAAGGACACCAGGTGCCCCGGGGACACGATCCCGGCCTGCACCAGCTCCAACGATAGCGGTAACGCCGTCTCGAGCCCGATCATGCCGAACGCCGCTTGTTCGAATTCGACGTCCTTCTCGATCTGGGAATGGGGCGCATGGTCGGTGGCGATCGCATCGATCGTCCCGTCCCGCAGCCCTTCACGCAATGCCGCCTGATCCGCCGCCGTACGCAGCGGTGGATTGCATTTGGCGTGGGTGTCGTACTGTGCGCACGCCTCGTCGGTCAGCGTCAAATGGTGGGGCGTCACCTCGCACGTGACCGGCAACCCCCGCCTCTTGGCCTCGCGCACCCGCGCCACCGATTCCGCCGTGCTCACGTGGGCGACGTGATACCGGGCCCCGGTCAAGGCGCAGATCTCGATGTCGCGGGCCACCATCGACGATTCAGCGGTGCCCGGCTGCGCACGAATTCCAGCCCGCGTCGACACGGCGCCTTCGTTCATCGCCCCGCCGTGCGACAGTGTCAGATCCTCGCAGTGCTGGATCACCGGCAAGCCGAAGGTCCGCGCGTACTCCATGGCGCGCCGCAGAAGCTCGGCGTTCATGACCGGACGTCCGTCGTCGGAGATGGCCACGATACCGGCATCTTTCATCTCGCCGATCTCGGCGAGCTCCTCGCCCTTTTGCCCCTTGCTGACCGCGCCGATGGGATACACCCGCGCCAGACCGGCCGCCCGCGCCTGGGTGACAATCAGGTCCGTGACCGCGCGGCAATCGTTCGGAGGCACGGTGTTGGGCATGGCGCAAACGGCCGTGAAACCGCCCGCCACCGCCGCTCGGGTGCCCGACGCGATGTCTTCCTTGTACTCCTGCCCGGGCTCGCGCAGGTGGGTGTGCAGATCGATCAACCCGGGGACGACCCACAGGCCGGAGACATCCACGACCCGGGTCCGGGCCGGCAAGGTGGCTGTGATTCCGCGGTCGATGCGCACCACGCGGCCGTCCTGCAAAAGCAGATCGGCCTCGGAATCTACATTCCTCCCTGGGTCGATGACCCGGCCGCCGCGCAGACAAAGATCCAAGGCGCCCTCTCCATAGAATCTGGCGCCCGCCCCGTCAACCGAAAAGGCGCCCGCCGCCGCCGGCGCGCTCTATTCAACGCCGCTCTCGCCGCCCGCCAGCAAGTACAAAACGGCCATCCGGATGGCCACCCCGCGGGCGACCTGCTCCAAAATCACGGCGCGGGGGCCGTCCGCGACCGCGGGATCGATCTCCACCCCCCGATTCATGGGCCCCGGGTGCATCACGATCGCGTCCGACTTGGCCAGTGCCAGTCGTCTTTCGTTCAAGCCGAAGTAGCGTGAGTATTCGCGCGTGTTGGGAAACAAGGGCGCGCCGAATCGCTCGCTCTGAATGCGCAACATCATCACCACGTCCGCCCCCTCCAGCGCCGGCTCGATGCGGTCGAAGACACTGATCCCGAGCTCCGACAGGCCGGATGGCAGCAGTGTGCGCGGCCCGGCGGCGCGGACGTGGGCGCCCAGGGTCGCGAGCGCGAAGATGTTGGATCGGGCCACCCGGCTGTGGGTGATGTCTCCACAGATCGCCACGGTGAGACCGGCGATCGCGCCCTTGTGGGCGCGGATCGTCGAACAGTCGAGCAAGGCCTGGGTCGGGTGCTCGTGGGCTCCGTCGCCGGCATTGACCACCGCGGCCCGGATGCGGCGTGAGAGCAGGTCCGCGGTGCCGGCCTGCGCATGCCGCACGACCACCACGTCCGGCGACATCGCGTCGATGTTGTGCGCCGTATCCAGCAGGGTTTCACCCTTGACCGTCGACGAGGACGCGCCCGAAATGTTGATCGCGTCGGCCGACAGGCGCTTGGCCGCAATCTCGAACGAGGTGCGCGTACGGGTGGACGCCTCCAGGAACAAATTCACGACGGTCTTGCCGCGCAGGGTGGGCACCTTCTTGATGGG
>PMNO01000245.1 GCA_003161835.1 Myxococcales bacterium
TGCTGAACAGCTTCCTGGCGTTGTTCGCGGCCGCGGTCGCCGATCCCACGATTCCCGTGAACCGCCTGCCGGTGCTGAGCGCGGCCGATCACCACAAGTTGACTGTTGAATGGGACAGCGGTCACGCGAGCACCCCCGCGGAACCCGCGCATCGTGCCTTTGAAGCGTGGGCGCGAGCCCGGCCCGGCGAGGTCGCGGTCGAGTTTCAGGGCGCGTCTCTGACCTACCGTGAGCTCGACGAGCGCAGCAACCGTCTGGCGCACTTCCTGGTCGCCGCCGGGGTCGCGCGCAACACCCCCGTGGCCGTCTGCGTCCTGCCTTCTTTCGACGTGCTCGTGGCCCTGCTGGCCATCTTCAAGGCTGGAGGCATTTACCTCCCCCTGGATCCCACTCACCCCGAAACGCTGCTCGCGGGCATCCTGGAGGAGGCCCAACCGCGTTTGGTGCTGACGCAATCGAAATTGCGGGAGCTGACCAATCCAGGGCGGTTCACTCAGTTCCACTTCGACAGCGATGGGGCATCCCTCGCCGATTTGTCGCCCGGGGCGCCGTCGGTGGTGGTGTCGCTCGACGATCCGGGCACGCTGCTCTACACGTCGGGCACCACCGGCAAGCCCAAAGGGGTCGCGGCGACTCACCGCAACCTGGCTCACTACCTTCATGTCGCGCGGCAAAAATACGGCTTTCGCCCCGACGATGTCTTCTGTTCGCTGGCCCGCTACACCTTTAGCATCAGCATGTTCGAGCTCCTGTCGCCGCTTTGTTGCGGCGCCAAGGTGCGCCTCTTGCAGCGGGACGACGTTCTGGCGCCCGATCGGTTGGCGCTGACGCTGCAGGAGATGACGGTGGTCCACGCGGGCCCGAGCCTGATGGGCAACCTGTTCCGCCACCTACGGACGAATCCGTCCGCGCCGCGGACTTTTCCCGGGATGCGCCACGCCTCATCTGGCGGTGATCTCGTGCCACCGCACCTGCTCGAGGAAATGAAGCTGGTCTTCGAGAATGCCGAGATTTTCACGATCTACGGGTCCACGGAGATCAGCTGCATGGGCACCACCTATCCCGTCCCCCGTGACCAGAAGGTCACCCGGAGCCTGGTGGGCAAGCCCTTCGCCGACGTGGCCGTGCGATTGATTGATCCGCACCTCAACCTGGTGCCGTTCGGCGTGGTCGGCGAAATTTGCTTTTCCGGAGCGGGGGTCGTGCCCGGCTACTTCAAGCGACCCGAATTGACCGCGGAGAAGTTCATCGAGCTGGAGGGGCGTCGCTTCTATCGGATGGGCGACATGGGCCGGCTGCACGCCGATGGCAACCTGGAGATCCTGGGCCGCCGCGATTTTCAGGTCCAGCTGCGCGGCATCCGCATCGAGCTCAGCGGCATCGAGAACGCCGTGCGCGAGCTGGGGCTGGCGTGGCAATGCGCCGTGGTCGTCAAGAAGCTGGATGAATACGATGCCCGCCTGGTGGCGTTCGTCGTCAAGCCGCGCGACGACAGCGCCGACGTCGCGTCGTTTCGCCGCGCGCTGGCCGCCCACCTGCCCGACTACATGTTGCCGCAGAGCCTCGTGGTTCTCGACGGGCTTCCGGTCACGCCCAACGGGAAACTGGACCGCAGGCGCTTGCAGGAGTTGCCCTGGCAGTCTTCGGCGCCGCTGCCGTCGCCCGAGGCGCGCGTGGCCCCGCGCAACACAATCGAGCACAAGATCGCGGCCGCGTTCCGCAATGCGCTGGGCATTGCCGAGGTGGGCATCGACGACGATTTCTTCGACCTGGGGGGCCATTCCTTGCTCGCCTTCACGTTGCTCGAGCAACTGGAAAATACGTTGGGCGTGACGTATTCGCCGGAGGTCCTGTTCCAACACACGACCGTGCGCGCGCTCGCAGCCTACTCCCAGGGCTCATTCACCAGCGATCAGCGTCCGATTGCGCTCAATGGGAACCGGAGCGGACCCACGCTGTTCGTTCTGGTGGGCGTCCACTTGTATCGCCCGCTGGCCCGGCGGCTCGAGGCCGACTACTCGGTTCGCGCCGTCTATGCGGGGCGCGAGCTCACGATGTTCGATGCGCCCGAGCAGGCCCCCTCGGTGGACGATCTGGCGCGCGCGTACGTCGACATCATTCGCCGCGACCAGCCCCAGGGGCCCTACCGGTTGGTGGGCATGTCGTTCGGGGGGATCGTGGCTTACGAGGTGGCGCGACAGCTGCGCGCCGCGAAACAAGAGGTGAGCTTTCTGGGGCTTCTGGACGCGGTCCTTCCCGAGAGCGGNNGGTGGCGATGTCCGCCTGCAGCCGTTCGAGGATCAGCGACAGGAGGCCTACCGCATCGCGACCGAGGCCTACGTGCGGCGCATGACCCGGTTCGAAGGCAACGCGGTCCTGGTCGTGGCCGGGCAACGGATGCGGCGCGTCCTGTTGCAGAGCCCCTGCTTGGGCTGGAGCGACGTCATCACGGACTTGCGGATTCGCGCCATCGATTCCAATCACCTTGAACTCCTGGAGGAGCCGCACGTGAGCGCAGTGGCGGAGATCTTCCTGGCCCACCTCCAGCAAACGGAGAACCGTAAATCATGACCGCAGGAAAAGAATCGCTGGGTATCCAGCGCGTCGCGTCCCTCCACGTGTTCGTGCGCGATCTCGAACGCAGCCGCGACCACTACGTGAAGAACATGGACTTCGTCGAGATAGCGCAGAGCTCGCCGGAGTTCGAGATTGAGCACCGCGCTCGGGCCAGCGTGGTGCAGGCCGGGGGGGCACGGTTCGTCTTCATGGAGCCGCTCGGCTCGAAGGGGGAGAGCTTCCGCTGGCTGGAGAAGCATCCCGAGGGGGTGGGGCGCATCGTCTTCGACGTCGAGGACGCGCACAAAGCGTTCATGCTCCTGGTCGCGCGCGGCGCCACCCCCACGACAGGGATCGAGCTGCGCAACGTCGACGGGGGAGCGGTGCAATGGTTCGACATCGCCACCGCTTTCGGCGACACGATCTTTCGCTTCGTCGAGCACACCGGCCAGACTCCGATCATGCCGAATCTGATCCGCGTCGATCCGCCGCGCGCCGGGGGCAACCGCTTCGGCATCGGCGAGGTGGATCACATCACCTCGAANNTTTCACACCCAGGACGTCAAGACCGGCCGCTTCGGCGGTTCGGGTCTCAAGTCCATCGTGATGTGGGATCCGCGGTCGCACATCAAGTTCGCGAACAATGAGCCGCTGGCGCCATCGTTCAAGTCTTCCCAGGTCTATCTGTTCTGCGAAGATCACAAGGGACCCGGCGTACAACACGTCGCCCTGGCGGTTCGCGACATCGTGGCGGCGGTGGGGGGGATGCGCCAGAGCGGGGTGAAATTCATGCCGATCCCGAGCGCCTACTACGATCAGTTGCCGGCGCGTCTGCGCAACGCTGGCATCAGCTCGATTGACGAGGACCTCAAGACCCTGGCGGGGCTGGAGATCCTGTTCGACGGCAGTGGACCGGACCGATACTTGTTGCAGAT
>PMNO01000247.1:0-10090 GCA_003161835.1 Myxococcales bacterium
CGGGCGCGCGCGCGGCGCTATTTGACCGATCTCGTCGGCGAGCTGCTGAGCGGCGTGCATGGCACCCTCTTCCCCTGCGAGGCGGTGTTCCGGTCGTGGGACAGCCAGATGAGCCTGGTCGACCTCATCGACCAGGTTCGGGCGGACAAGTACTATCGCGACCACTCCAGCTCCGCGCACGGCCCCGTGCCCGAGCCGTTCGGGTACCCGACGCCCAGCCCCGAGCTGGCGGAGCGCCATGCGAACGCGCGCTTCGGCCTGTTGCGCGCCGAACGGATCGAGGGCCGACCCGAAGGCAAGAACAAAGGCGCGGGCAAAGAGAAAGACAAAGACAAAAACAAAGGCAAAGAGAAGAACAAGAAGGCGGCCTCCACATGAGCTCCGCGGCGTCATCCCGATCGCCGCTGACCGAACCGCTGCGGCGTCCGGCGGAACTTGACCTGCTGGATCTCGGACGCAGCGCGGTCATTGAAGCCTCGGCCGGCACCGGCAAGACCTACTTGCTCGAGCACCTGGTCCTCGAGTTGCTGATCACCGGGCGGGCGCGCATCGAGGAGATCCTGATCGTGACCTTCACGGAGCGCGCCACCGCCGAGCTGGTCACCCGAATTCGCACCAAGATCGACGAGGCGCTGGCGACGGCGACGCCCGCAGCCACGCAAGCGAGCGGGTGGCTGCTGGACGCGACCGGCCGCGCCAGATTGGCGGAGGCGCGCGCGTCGTTCGATCAGGCCGCCATCTCGACGATCCACTCCTTCTGCCAGGGCATCCTCACCGATGAACCGATGGCCACTGGTCGGTTGCTGGGACAAACACAGGTGGATGGCCGCCAGGCCTTCGGTGAAGCCTTTCGCGATTGCCTCCGCCGGACCCTCACCACCGAAGCCGCGCACCGCGCCTATCTCGACGCGTATCTGGCCACCGGGCGCAGCGTGGAGGCCCTCGAAGAGCTCCTGTACCGGACCGCCACGACGCGCGGCACCTGGGCGCGCGCATTCGACGAAGACGCCCTCCGCGACGTCACCGAACGACTGGCGCGCCTCGATCCGGACGCGGTCGATCTGGACGGGGCCCTGCGCGACGCGGGGATTCACTACCAAACCAGCGGGGCCGTCTGCCGGGCCTTGAAGAGCCTCGTCCCCGTGGCCCAGGCCGCGCTCGCGACGCGCGAATGGGGACTGATGCTGGCGGCCTTTGACGCCAAGGACGATCTGTTTCCCCGCCTCGAGAAGGTCGCGGCGCTGAGGGATGTCGCCCCCCGCGCGGTCGCCGTCACGGAATTCGCGCGCCGCGCCCTCGATGCCGCGCCGCCGCTGGACGAGGCGATTGCGCAGCTCTTCGCGCCGTTGGTCGAATCGCGCTTGCGGGCGCGCAAGCTGGCGGACGGTCTCTATGATTACGACGACATGATTCGCGCCGTCGACGAGGCCATCGACAGCGAGCGGGGCCCCGCGTTGGTCGACAAGCTGCGACGGCGGTACAGGTTCGCCCTGGTCGACGAAGCGCAAGACACCGAGCCGGCGCAATGGCGCATCTTTCGCCGCGTCTTTCTGGAGAGCGATCTCCCCCACCCCGTGGTTCTGATCGGGGATCCCAAGCAGGCGATCTACGGATTTCGGGGCGCCGACGTGCGCACCTACGTTCAGGCACGGGAAGACATTCGCGCGCGCCAGGGCGTGGTCTTGGCCTTGGCGCGCAACTATCGATCACACCCCGAGGTCATCGCCGCCACCAACGCAATTCTCGATCACCAGGCGAATCCCCGGTACTTCACGGGAGACGACATCACCTACGACCACCCCGTCACGGCGGCCAAGGCGGCGCTTGGCACCGGGCCAGGGATCACGTTGTTCACCGTGGAGTTGCCGGCCGAGCAGGGCAAGCCCGCGCGNNCGATCGGCGGTGCACGCAACGGCGTTGTCACGGATCTTCGTTTTGGTCCGCACCAACGCCGAGGCACGAGAGATCGCGGAGCATCTGCACCGGGCCGGGCTGCCCAACGTGCTGTTCAGACCGGACGACATTTACAAGAGCGCCGAGGCGACCCACGTCCGCGCGCTTCTCCTGGCGATCGCCGATCCCACGGATCGGGCCGCGCGCCTGGCCGCCTGGTTGACGCCCTTCTTCGACGTGAGCCTGGACCAGCTGGCCAACGCGACCGATCTGCCGCCCGACCATCCGCTGATGGCGCGTCTTGCGTCCTGGAAAGCGCTCGCCGACGCGCGCGCCTTCGATGACCTCTGGGCGCGCCTGCTCGACGATAGCGGCGTCGCGCGGCGCCTGCGGTTGTCCGCGGCGGGGTTGCGGCGCCTGACCAACTACCGGCACCTGTTCGACTTCTTGCATGCCCAATCGTCGGCGCGGCCCCAATCCATCACCGATCTGGCGGCCCTGCTGGGCGCGTACGCGGCTGGCCATCGGCGTTCCGCCAGCGCCGATGATACAGATCAGCGCCTGGAAACCGAGGATGACGCGATCCGGATCATGACCATTCACGCCGCCAAAGGTCTGGAGGCGGACGTCGTCTTCGTGTACGGGGGCCTGACGGCACCTTGGTTCTGGCGCGGGATCCACACCCTGCACCGGGCTGGGGGACGGCTGCGCTGCGCGGGTAAACCGAGAAGGACAGAGACCATCGACCTCATCAGGACAGCCCAATACGAGGAAGATCAAAGGCTGCTGTACGTCGCGCTCACGCGCGCCAAGACGCACCTGTACCTGCCCTTCTTTCCGGCCGTCGAGCCGGGCGAACTGGACGCGCAAGGAGAGCGCGGGGGCGGTGACTTCGATCCTTTCAGCCGGGTCACCGGGCCCTACCGGCACGTGAACCAGCGCCTGCGCGCTCTGGTGGCAGAGCCGGCGCGCGCCGAGGTGTTCCGCATGCAGGCGGTCGCCCCCACGGGTCCGAGCGCGCGCGACGAGGCGCAGGTTCTGGCGGAGCTGGCGGCCTGGCACCCTGGGTCCGACGCCGCGGGCGACAGCCACGGCGACGGCGACCGCAACCGCGCGGCTTTCGCGGCGGTGCGCGCGCGCCGACGAGGCTTCGCGATGACTTCCTACTCGCGCCTCAGCGCGGCGCACGGCGCCTTTCACACCGGAGACGCGCCCGCGGCGTGGTCCACCAGCGCCGACCCGGACGGTGACGATCTCCTGGCGCTCGTGGACGCGCGCGCGGCGGCCCTGGTCGACCCGGTGGAAAGCTTGAACGTCGAATTCGCCCCCCGTCGAGCGCAAGACCCGACCGACGACGACCCGACCGCCAACCCGGCCGACAACCCCGACGACGAAGCGGCCGAGGCGCGCGCAGGGCTTCCCGGGGGGATCGCCTCCGGCTTGTTCCTGCACGCGATCCTCGAAAAGGTACCGCTGGGCGACCTGCCACCGCTCGAGCTGTGGCGCGAGCGTCCCGACGTACGCCATCTGATCGAATCCGAATCGCGCCGATGGGACCGCGAGCCGCGGCATTTCGCCCAGACGGCCAGGCTGGTTCACGCGGCGCTCACGATTCCGATACCCATGCCGGATGGGTCGATCCTGCCCGGCGTGGCCGCCGCGGCACGCGTGCGGCGAGAGGTCGATTTTCTGTTTCCCCTGCCCCTGCCCCTGCCCACGGGCGCGTCCCCAGGCTTGACGTCGCCCGAGGACCGGATGGTCCACGAACGCGGGTTCGTGCGCGGCTCCCTCGACGTTCTATTCGAACACCACGGACGCGTCTGCTTCGCCGACTGGAAGAGCAACGCGCTGCCGAATTTTTCGCGGGCGGCGGTGCGGGCACACGTGACGGCCCACTACGACCTGCAGGTTCGGATCTACACCCTGGCCCTGGTCCGGATGTTGGGCATCGACAACGGCGCGGACTACGACCGGCGCTTTGGCGGCGTGGTGTACCTATTCTTGAGGGGCCTCGGGCCCCTGCCCCCGGCGCGCGCCGATCGCGCCCGCGCCCGCGACGCGAGCGCGTCCGACGACGGTCTGTACGTGCACCGGCCCTCCTACGCCGAGGTCGAACGCTGGAATCACGATCTGGCGGCCACGCTCGTCGCCGGCGCGGGAGACCACCCGTGAAGGGGGCGTCGTTGTCGCCGCTGGCGGCCCTGGACCCGACGGGAACAGCGCGCTCCTGGTTCCTCGGCACGGCCGCGCCCGATGATCCCGAGGACGCCCTGCCCCGCGAGCTGCGCGCGTTGCTCGGGGCCCACGACGTGAGCGGCGAGACCCTCTGGGCCGCGTGGGAGGTGACGACCTGGGCGGCGGGCGCGCCCTCACCGGACCGCCGCGCGCTCGGTTGCCTGGTCGTCGGTCTGCTGCAGGAGATCGATGCGGGCGGGACGTTCCTACCGCTCGGTCCGGATGGCACCCGCGCGCCGGCCGCCGGCGGGCCTCATCCCCTGGAAGAAGCGCTGCGCGCCCTGGGCATCGGGCAAGCCGATCGGCAATTGGCTCGCACCTTGGCCTCACGGTTGATCGACGGGACGGCGGCGCCCCAGATCGCGGCGCTCGTCGGCGCGCCGGGAACCAGACGCCCTTTCATCTTGGCCGATGGCGCCCTGTATCCCGAGCGCTTCTGGTGTCTCGAGGAACGGCTCACCTCCCTCTTGCGCGCACGTCAGGACCAAGCACCACCCCCGCTTGGTGGTTCCATCGCGGACAGCATCANNGATCGCGCTCGGGGCCCCCACCGGCCGCGCGGCTTCACGCATGAAGGAATCGGTCGACGCGGCGCTGGCGCGCTTGGAAGTCATGGCTGCGCCCGACGCGGAGCTGGCCGCCGGTCTGGGCGGCGCGACCACCTTGCATCGGCTGTTGGGAATCCGCTCGGGCCGTACGCGCGCGCTCGAACCCGGCGCTCCCGAATTTTACGCCGACTGGCCTCTGCCCCACCGGATCGTGATCGTGGACGAGGCGTCGATGATTGATCTGGTGATGATGGATCAGCTGGTTTCGGCGGTGGGTCCCGCGGCGCGCCTCGTCTTGATCGGCGACGCGAATCAGCTGCCCTCGGTTCAGGTGGGCGCCGTGTTTCGCGATCTGGTCGCGGGCCTGCGGCCCGGGGCCACGCGCCGGCTGACGCGCAGTCACCGCATGAGCCCGATCGACCCCGATGGAGCCGAGATCCTGCGGGTGGCCACCTCCGTGAACGCGGGGACTGCCGACCTGACCGGGACGCCCCTGCGCACGCGCGCCGTGGATTTGACCTTCCACGGATTCGAGCGCCTGGGACCGGGGACCCTGGACGAATTCCTCGATCGATGGCATCGCGAGATCCTGACCCCGCGCGCCAACCTCCCGCTGGCTTTCGATCGCCTCTATCGCGTCGACGGCAACGGGAACGGCGAAGGCGAAAGCCAAAGCGCAAGCGACACCGCGGGCGTGCGAACATTGCTCGACACGCTTCTGGCCGCGCGGATTCTGTGCCTGACCCGGCAAGCCGGCCGGTTCAGCTCGGCCGCGGCGATCAACCGCTTGATGCACCATCGCGCCCAGGCCGACGCCGTGGCCCGTGGCCTGGGAGAATCGGTTCACACCGCCCCCTTCATCCCCGGGGAGCCCGTGATGGTCTTGCGAAATGATCATGCCCGCGGCCTGTCCAACGGCGATGTGGGCGTGGTGCTGCGCGTGCGCGCATCCGAGCGCGAGAGCCTGGGTGTCGCGTTTGCCCACGGAGCCCGATACGTCGTGCATGCGCTGGACGCCATCAGCGGCGATCTGACGTTGGCCTTCGCGCTCACCGTGCACAAGGCCCAGGGCTCCGAATACGAGCGCGCCGCCTTGGTCTTGCCGGACACCGACGGACCGCTCTTGACGCGGGAGGTGCTCTACACGGCCTTGACGCGCGCCCGCCGCGGCGTGGTGGTGTTGGGGGATCCCGCGCTGTTCTCCCTGGCCGCCACCCGCACCCTCACCAGGACCTCGGGCATCGCGCGCGGATTGGCGGCGCGCGCCGTTCCACGCTCAACGTAGGTGAGCGGTCAAGGCGGTGATGTTGAGCTCCTTGATGGCATCACGCACCAAACCCGCGATGACATTCGCGCCCGCGACGTTGGTGTGGGTCACCTGAGTCCCGCCGAAGAAGGCCTGGTAGCCGTTTGGCCCCAGGCCGTTGAGCCAGGTGGTGGTCAGGGCCGTGAGATCGATGACGGGAACGTTTTGTTCCATCGCCACCTGTTTGATGATCATGGGCAGATTCGCGCCTGTCGAGTTGATGTGTTGTGGGCCGAGCACGTTGCCGTTGAATGAAGCGCGGGAGATCGGCGTCAGGAGCAGTGGAAAGCCGCCCTTGGCCTTGGTGCCGGTCACGAGCTGCGTGATGTTGTCGTGGAAAGCGGTCGCCGCGATGGTCTTGTCGTTGTGACCAAGCTGGATGAANNGGCAGCGACTGGCCCCAACCGCCCAGGCCCGCGGGCTGATCGCACACCGTCGAGTCGCCCGCGATGTAGATCATGAATGGGCTGGGCGCGACCTTGTATCCGATCTCCTTGAGCTGGGGCGCCGTGCCCGTGAAGTACACGTCCAAGCCCGGCGTGCCGGTCGTCGGGCGGGCCTGGATCGGCTCGCCCTCGGGCTGGCGAACGTTGACGCTGAAAGAGAACGTCTGGGTCTCGCCCGCCGCCGTGACGATCGTCGGCAACATCACGCGACCGAGTTCCGCTTGCGCGATGGTGTTCCCGGCGGCGGCTCCGCCCAGAACCACGGTTACATCGTAGTTGCCGACCGCTCCGCCGAAATCGCACCGAATGGGGTTGGTCCCCGTGCACTTCATTCGCGTGGCCGGATCGGTTGCCGGAACCGGTCCGGCGGGAACGCTGGGGCCCGCGCCTCCACTCGATCCGGTCTTCCCCGCCGCTGCCGTCGATCCCGACGAGCCGGCCAACCCTGATTGCCCGCCCGACCCGCTGCTGGGGGCCGCTCCTGCGCTTCCGGGTGTGCCGCCGCTTGCGCCGCTGACGGGCGCCCCCCCGCTACCGCCGGGGGTGACGGGCATTGCCCCGCCGCTGCCAGGCAGGATGACGGGCGTCGCGCCGCCAAAGCTCCCGCTCGGTCCGTTCACGCCGCCGCTGCCGGCGCCGACCGCGCCGCCGCTACCGTGGCCGCCCGAGCCCGCCGCGTCGCCCGTGCCCGCGGGTAACCCCCGCACGCGCAACGCGCTCCCCGGCCCGCGATCGCGCCCCGGCCTGCCTACGCGGAATGTGAAGGTTCTGAGCCCCGGGCACCGCGGCGCTGTCTGACCTCGCGCTCGATCGACGCGAACATGTTGGGGACGGACGCCGCTACCAGCGCGTCCGTTGCCTTGCGCACGATGAAGCCCGGGAGCGGCGCCTTCACGAGCACCGACGCGCGATAGTCGACCTGGGTGCCGGCGGCCGCCTGCGTGAAGCGCCAGCCGCCGATCGAGTCGACGAGGATTTCGCCCTCGACGAACGTCCAGTCGACCGTCAACGCGTCGGGGTCGCACTTCAAGTCCAGGACGTACCGAACCGCCAGCACGACCTCCACCCGAAATTCGGCGCGCACGAGCGGCGGCCGACGGTCCAGAACGCGCACCGATTTGAATTCGGGGAACAGGCGCTGATACGCATCGAAGTCCACCACGACGTCATAGACCTCGCGGGGGACCGCGTCCCGCATCAGGATCGATCGCTCCACGGGCGTACGTTCGCTCATGCCGCCATTGTCGCCACCCCCGCGCGCAATTGCCACCCCCGGGGCGTCCCGAGTCGTCGGATGGTCGGCGGGGGCGTGTCGGCGGGGGCCAGCATCGACGCCCGTTCGGCGCCCGTGTAACGTAACGGCGCGTCGCTCCCCTCCTCCCCTTCGAGAAGAGATCCGCCCATGCCGAAACCGTTCTCGCCCCCTGGAACCCCCCTTCGATTCACTCCCGATCGTCCGTTCCGGATCGTGCAGGTTCGTCTGGAGGTTGATCTGGACCTGGCCGAACGGCGCCTGGCGGGCGCGGCCACGCTGCACCTGGAAGCCCGCCGGGGACAACTGACGGCCGTGACCTTGGACGCCGTCGAGATGGCCATCGATTCGGTGGCCGTCGACGGTCGCGAGATCGACAACTTTGAGTACGATGGTGACAAATTGTTCGTACCGCTGCCCCAGGCGCTGGCCCGCGGTACGCAGGCGGCGATCACGGTGCGCTATCACTGTCGGCCGCGCCGGGGCCTTTACTTCATCGGGCCCGACGCCGATCACCCCGACCGCGCGCCGCAATGCTGGACGCAAGGCCAGGACGACGACTCGCGCTACTACTGGCCCTGCGTCGATACGCCGATCGAAAAAGCCCCCACCGAGGTGATAGCCACGGCCCCGGCCGGCAACTTCCTGCTTTCGAATGGCGATCTGCGCGCCCGCGACGTGTTGTCCGACGGACGCATTCGGTGGCACTACGGCCTGGATTTCCCGCACCCGCCCTATCTGGTGACCATCGTATGCGGTCCCTTCGTCGAGATCGCGGATCGCGCCCCCGAGACCGGCGTGGAGGTGTTCGCGTACGTTCCCCCCGGGCGCGAGGCCGACGCCCGGCGCAGCTTCGGGCGCACGCCTCAGATGATTGATCACTTCTCGGCCCGGATCGGTGTTCCCTACCCCCACCGCCGGTATAGCCAGATAGCCGTACCGGAATTCATCTTCGGCGGAATGGAGAACACAAGCGCCACCACCTTGACGGATCTGGTGCTCCTGGATCAGAGGGCGGCTCTGGACCACGACGTGGACGGCCTGGTTTCACATGAGCTGGCGCACCAGTGGTGGGGCGATTTGCTCACCTGCCGAGAATGGTCCGAGGCCTGGTTGAATGAGGGGTTCGCCACGTATTTCGAATACGTCTGGCGCGAGCACGCCAAGGGCCGCGATGAAGCGGACGTGGAGCTGCTGTCGGACGCCGAATCCTATTTTGGCGAAGCGGGTCGCTACCAGCGACCGATCGTGTGCCGGCAATACGACGAGCCCATTCACTTGTTCGACGGACATCTGTACGACAAGGGGGGCCGCGTCCTGCACATGGTGCGGCACATGCTGGGGGACGAACAGTTCTGGGAGGCCATTCGGCACTACGCCACCCGCCACGCTCAGAAATCCGTCGAAACCCGAGACCTGTCACGGGCCATTGAAGACGTGACCGGACGAAACCTGGATCCGTTCTTCGATCGCTGGGTCGCGCGCGCCGGGCATCCAGAGCTGTCCTGCGCGTGGACCTGGGACGACGAGCGCTCGGTCGGCCAGCTGCGCGTGGAACAAAAGCAAAAGGTGTCCGACGAAACGCCGCTCTTTCAGTTCGACGTCGGGGTGCGCTTCGAGGTCGCGGGCGCCATCCATGACGAGAAGATCTCGGTGTCGGAGCGATCGCACGTGTTCAAGTTCGGATTTCCCGAGCGACCGACGCAGGTGGTGTTCGATTCGGGCGACATCATCTTGAAGACCATCAAGATGGACAAGCCCCATCCCCTGTGGCGGCGGCAACTGGAGGCGGGACTCCTGGGGATCGACAGAATCCTGGCGGCGCGCGTGCTGGCGGAGACCCCCGCCCCGGAAGGCATTCAGGCGCTGGGCAAGGCGCTCGGGGACGATCCCTTCTGGGCTGTGCGCGCGGCCATCGCGCGGGCGCTGGGACGAANNGATTCGGCGGGCGGTGGCCACGGCGCTCGGGGAATATCGCGGCGATCCCCGCTCGGGGGCTGCCTTGGCGACGTGGCTGCGCGCCGGTGATCCGAGCGCCTTCGTCGAGGCCGAAACCGCCTTGGCGCTGGGCAAGGCCCGTTCACCGGAGGCGCTGGAGCTATTGCCGGGATTCCTGCGTCGCCCGTCGTACCAGGACATCATCCGCACCCGCGCCATCGAAGGATTGGGGGCCACCGGCGACGAGCGAGCCGTTGCGCTGTTGCGCGGCGAATGGCACGGAGCCGGGCCATTTCAGCCGCGCAAGGCGTTGATCGTCGCGCTGGCGGATCTGGCGCAGGTCTCCGCGACGCCCCGCCCCATCCGCGACTTTCTGGAGGATCGTTTTGGTGACCACGACTTTCGCGTGCGCACCGAAGTGGCCCAGGCGCTGGCCCGCCTGGGCGACCGCCGCTCGATCCCCGCGATCGAT
>PMNO01000247.1:10141-10386 GCA_003161835.1 Myxococcales bacterium
ACCGCCGGTCGCGGGCGGCGGTCGCGTCCGCATGCCCCCATCCGCCGCAGGTAGCGTGGCGGCGGATGACGGCAGCGCGGCGATCCGAACTCCGCCGAACTGCCTAAGTCGGCCTAACTCTGAAGCTCGGCGACGATCTCGGCTGCGATCGCGCGCGCGCGAGGTAGCTCTTCCTTGGGAACGGAGACGGCTCCCACCACGGGATGCCCGCCGCCACCGTATCGCTCGCAGATCTTGTTGATCTC
>PMNO01000244.1 GCA_003161835.1 Myxococcales bacterium
GGAATCGACGTTGTCAGCTTGTCGACGGTCAACGGCTCGGACAAGAAATCGCGCGGCACGGTCGGTTCCGGCTACTCCCTCGGCCTCGGTTACGATTGGTTCTTCGGCCAGCGGCTGACAGGAGGATGGGCGGCCACACCCACCGTGACGGCGCGATTCGTGCCTGGAACGACCGCCTCGGCTTTCATCGGCTTGATCGGCGTGCAGATCTCCTACTGGACCGGCTTGCCGCGGAACCAACTGGAGCTGCCGCCGGGCGAGGCCTTCCGGCGGCAGTAGGAGTTCGTCGGCCGGCCGCGCCGGTCAGGCGTCCCGTGTCTCCAAGGCGCCCAGATAGTCGTTCTTGCCGATCTCGACGCCGCCTTGGCGCAAGATGTTGTAGGCCGTGGTCACGTGAAAATAGAAATTCGGGATCTGCCTGCTGAACAGGTAGTCCTCCGCCCGCATGATCTTTCCGTTCTGAAGCTTCACCGGCATATCGGCGGTGGTGCGCTCGAAGTCGCGGGGGCTCAAGGTTTCCAGATACCCCAGGCACTTTCCGATGCGCGCGCGTAGTTCCACGAAGGTCGTCTCGTTGTCCTCGTGCCGGGGCGCCTCCTTGCCCGCCAGATTGGCGGCCGCGTTCTTGGCCTGGTCGCACGCGATGCGAATCTGCACCGTGAACGGCAGCATGTCCGGAAACAAGCGCGCCGAGCAGAAATTGTTCACGTCGAACTTGCGCGTTTCGGCGTAGTGTTGGGCTTTGCCCAGCACGGCGTCCAGGTTCTTGAGGGTTCGCGCGAAATGTCGGATGGCGAGGTTGTACATGGATTCTCTCTTTCCGGGGTTCGGTGAAGTGGCGGATGGCCGGCCGAACGGCGACGGCGGTGGTTTTGGTCTGTCCTCCTACCGCCGAACGTTCGACAGTCAAGCTGAACTTGGAAACTGAACCTGGAAAGGACCTTGCAAACGCTGGCCGGGACCGCCCCGGGGCGGTGTTGGGTGGGGAGGTCAGCGCTGGCTCTCGACGGCGGCATTGAACTTGGTTTCGAAGGTCGCGATCGCCTCGCCGTAGCCCACCGGATCGATGAATGGATTGGGGCGCTGGCCCTCGCTCAGTCGCCTGGCCTTCGCCTGCAATCCAAAGAACGACGCGTGCGCGCCCAGGAAAATGTCGCACGGGAGGCGGCGCCAGACAGCAAAGCTGTTGCGATAGGCCGCGACAACGCCGGGGTAGTCGGGGTTGTTTACCAGCCGCGCGCCGGGGGGGACGGTGGCGCTCGGGAAAAACACGACCGCCAGGGTTCGCTCGCCGTCCCGCACCACGGTGGTCCAGGTGGTCGCCCCGCGGGTGTGCCCGGGCGTGAGGTGGGCGATGAGCGATGTGCCGCCCAACTCGACCCGGGCGCCGTCGACGACGATCTCATCGACCGGGCACGGGGCCCAGGAAAACGCGTCCTTGTAGGCCCACTCTCCCCGACCGCCACTCGCGATCACGGCAGCGTCTTCCTGCGACGCGAGCACCCGGGCGCCCGTCAACCTGCGGACGAGGGCGTGCCCCTGAACGTGATCGATGTGAGCGTGGCTTGCGAGCAGGATCTTGATGTCGCCAAAATGAAACCCGAGTGATTCGATCCGCTGCCGGAGCTCCGGAACCTTCGCCTCGAAACCGCTGTCAATCAAGATGTGCCCGGCCGGCGTCGCGATCAGGAAGAGGGAGATCTCGTTCGTTCCGACATAGTAGATGTTCCCGGCGACGCGAAACGGTGGGAAGGGTTGGTTCCAGCCCAACATGGACGCCGGAACACCGCGGTTCGCGCTGCCGCAAGCGAGCCCGGTCGCGAGCAGCAGGGCCAGACAGACGGTCCTCAGCATTCGCGTTGCCATCATCTCAGGGTTGGTCACGGTGTGAAGATGTCATGGTACAAAACAGCTCGTCCTTCGCCCTGCTTTGATCCTTGCTCATGAAAGTCCTTTTCATAGGCGGCACCGGAATCATCAGCTCCGCATGTTCGCGGCTCGCGGTGGCGCGTGGGATCGAGCTTTACCACCTGCGCCGCGGGCAAACCACGCGCGCGGTTCCCGCCGGCATTCAAGTCCTGCTCGGCGATATTCGCGACCCCCTTTCGGCGCGGCGCGCGCTCGGCGACCGGCAATTCGATGCGGTGGTCGACTGGGTCGCCTTCACGCCGGAGCACATTGAAACCGACCTGGCGCTGTTCGCCGACCGCACCCGACAGTACGTCTTCATCAGCTCGGCTTCGGCGTACCAGACCCCACCCGCCAATCTGCCCGTCACCGAATCGACCCCCCTGGACAATCCGTTCTGGGCCTACTCGCGCGCGAAGATCGCCTGCGAGGAGCGCCTGCTCCGCGCATACCGCGCGGAGAAATTCCCGTTCACGATCGTCCGGCCCTCGCACACCTACGATCGAACATTGTTGCCGTGCCACGGCGGCTACACCGTGATCGATCGGATGCGCCGCGGGAAAAAGGTGATCGTTCACGGCGACGGCACCTCGCTGTGGACGCTCACCCATCACGAGGATTTCGCCAAGGGACTGGTCGGATTGTTGGGCCACTCCCGCGCGATCGGCGAGGCCGTTCAGATCACGTCCGACGAATGGCTGACCTGGGATCAGATTCATCACCTGCTGGCCCGCGCCGCCGGCACGCGGGCGCACATCGTGCACCTCCCGTCCGAAGTGATCGCGCTTCACGATCCCGACTGGGGAGCGGGACTGCTGGGCGACAAGGCGCATAGCATGATCTTCGATAACACCAAGATCAGAAGGTTGGTGCCCGACTTCGCCGCCGTCATCCCGTTTTCGCGAGGGGCCGAGGAGATCCTGGGCTACTTCGACGCCGATCCCGCCCGCCGCGCCGTGGACCCCGGGCTCGACGCCCTCATGGACAAACTGGTTGGGATCGCCGAGAGCCTACGCACGGCGGCGCCGTAGAACGGAGCTCAGTACGTCGATACGGTGCCGGCGCCGCCCGTCAGATCGGTCTCGGCGATGGCGTTGTTCTCGGCCGCCGTCGACGCGCCCGCCGACCCGCTCACGGACCTGCCCCGGTCCAGGGTCTCGATGCGATAGTTGCCGACCAGGCCCATGACGATATTGCGGGCCCGTTCCAGAATCTGGCTTTCCGACAGCAAGATGCCGTCGCGAATCTGCAAGACGCGAATCCCGGCGGAGACATCGCGCACGAGGCGCGTGATGGTGGGATCGACGGATATTCGCACGGCGTCCAGATCATATTTTTCAATCCGCGAAATCCCAAAAAAACACATCGTTTGTGGGATGTTTCGCGCAGGCACCCCACAGCCAATCAAACTTGGCTATAGTGCCGGGCCCATGTTCAGCTTGACGCGCGTCGTGAGAGATCTGGTTGTGAATCCTGGCCGCTCGACGGACACGCGGTTGGCCGCCTCCGACGGTTCGAACCCGGCTAGCGGGTTCCGCGGCGGCTTGCAAACCTTGGCCCGGGTNNGACAGGCGCTGCACACCCAACCCGGGCATGGCCCTGCGCGCACTGGCCGGGTTCGTGCGCGGCGACGGGGCGATTCGCGACGGGTACCTGTCGCTCTTGACCGCCACCATGGATCGCGCGGTGGCGGACAGCGTGCACCCTGCGTTCTTGGACCTGCTGGGGCAGCTCGATGGCGATGAGCTCCGGCTGTTGGCGTCGCTCGGCACCCCGGGGCCGTTTCCCGTCCTGTCGCTGGCGTCGCGCCTGCGGCACGGGGGAGCCACGCGCATCGAATTGCGCCACTTCAGTCTGCTTGGCGTCCGCGCCGGCTGTGAGACGCCCGTGCGCACGCCAGCCTATCTCGACAACCTGGCGCGCCTGGGCCTGATCGAGATTCGGCCTACCCGCATCACCGACGATGTACGCATGTTCGCGGAGCTTGAAGACCACCCGACGGTGGTGGCGGCGCGGGCCCGCATCGAGGCCCAGCCCCCGGTTCGGATCGGGCCCCTATCCGAACCGATCGTCGCCGATGTTCAGTACAAATCCCTGTCGCTGACCGCGTTCGGACGCCAGTTTCAGATTGCCTGCTTCTTTCGTCCAGATGCCACCAGCCCCCACACCGACGGCGATCTCGTTCACGCATCGAGCTAGGCGGCTCTGATGCGCGGCACCCGCGGCGGGACACGGATGGGCCTCCTGGCCGTCTGTGCCCACGCGGTGGGGTGGGGTGGCATCGCGGGCAGCTGTCGCGATGCCACGACCGACCTGGGAAGAAAGCCGCCTCCCATGGCGCGCTCTCCGGTGACCGGGCCGTTGGTGGCCGGCGATCAGGAGTCTGGATCGGGTTGCCCGCCGCTGCCGCCGATCGCGGGCTTCGTCGCTCGGGGCGACGCGATGTTGATGACAGAAGGCTTGTCGCCTTTTCGCGCCACTGGCTCCAACCTGTACTACCTGCAGCAGCTCCTGACCTATGCGCAGCAAGACACCGACGGCAAGCTCGCGGCGGCGGTGGGCGAGGTCCTGGACGACCTCGTGTGCCTGTCGTTGCCGGTCGCCCGCATCTGGGGATTCAACGATTCGACGGATCGTTCGTCCATTCGCAAGGGTCCCGACGACTATCAGGAAAGCGGCTTGCGCGGTCTGGATCAGGCCATCTGGGAGGCCAAACGGCGCGGCATCCGCCTCATTGTCCCGCTGGTGAACAACTGGGGCGACTACGGAGGCCTCCCCGCCTACGCCGCGTGGGCGTCGAAGGCCGACCGCACGCTTCACGAACACGACGATTTCTTTTCCGACGCCCGCATTCGACAGTGGTGGAAAGACTACGTCGCCGCGTTGGCCGTGCGCGTGAATACGTTCACCGGCATCGCCTACAAGGACGAAACGGCCATCCTGGCGTGGGAGATCGGAAACGAATTGCGCTGTCCCTCGTGCCGGGGCAGCAATCGTCTCGTCGACACGGTGCGCGAGCTGGCGGAATTCCTGCGGTCGGTCATGCCCAATCACTTGATCGCCGACGGTGGCGAGGGATTCGACGACCGGCCCGGTCTGTACCTCGGGCTGTCGAACGGCTACCCCGTGCGGGGAGATGAAGGCAGCAGCTTCTCGAGGCTGGCGGAGATCGATGATCTGGACATGATCAGCTACCACCTCTATCCGAAGAGCTACGGTCTGGAATCGGCGCGGGACACGGAAATCTGGATCGAGCGCCACCAGGAGATTGCCTCGGTGTTCGGCAAGGTCGCCTATCTGGGGGAATGCGGCTACATGGCCTCGGATGCCGACCGCGCCAACAGTTACGACGCTTGGCTCCGCCACCTGTTCGAAGTGAACGGGGGGCCGATCGGGCTCATGTGGCAACTGCTGCCCAATTCCCGCTTGACCAACGACCAGTTCTCGGTGCATTCGCGCAAGGATCGGGCCACCGCCTGGATCCTGTCTCGGTGGGGGGCGGCGCTGCGATGACCTGAACGCTGTCGTCGAGCGGTGTCACGGACGCGACATCCAGGCACCGCCACGACTAACGCAGGCAGACGTCCTGGCGCGGTCCTGGCGCCACTTTTCTGTCACGCCAGGACGAAATCCCTTATAATTGCGGTGGTTCATGTCTTCGAACAACGGCACGCGCCTTGCGAAGAGAAGGGGTTCCACGCGAAGGAAGGCTCCCATGAACCTGCTAATGTCCACCAAGAAGCCAACCCCCAAGGGCGACGCAGCCACGGATCTCGCGGCGGAGATTGCCCGTCTGGAACGTCAGAACGTGACGCTCAAGCGCGCGATTGCGCGGCTCCAGGTTTACCGGGCGATGGCGTATCGGGATCCCCTGACGGGGCTGTGGAATCGACGGTACTTCGAGGAACGTCTGAAGGAAGAATTCAGTCGCTCCCGACGCGCGGGCGCGGGCCGGCGGTTTTCGGTGGCGGTGATCGACATCAACGGGTTCAAGGAGATCAACGACCAGCACGGGCACCAGGCGGGCGATGGGTTGCTCAAGTGGGTGGGGGAGTTCTTGGTCGCTCATCTGCGCACCCACGACGTGGCCTGTCGCACGGGAGGCGATGAATTCATGTTGTTGCTGCCCGATCTCTCCGGCGCCGACTGCGTACCGGTCATTGCCCGACTGCGCGATCAGCTGGGCCGCGCCAACTCCGGACGTGCCGTTCCCGTGAGCCTGAGCATCGGTTCGGCCAGCTGGCCCGAGGTTTCGGACAGCTGTGACAAGATGCTGGATATCGCCGACGCGGCGATGTACGAGGACAAGCGCGCCCAAAAAGCAGCCAGCGGCGCCGCTCCGCGCGGTTCGGAATTCACGCGCACCGGGCGCACCCGGGTCGCGAGCGTGGGCTGATTCGGGCCGCCCGGGGGGCCCTCAGATCTCCAGCAAGATGCGCTCGGGCGTTTCGACGCAATCCTTGACCCGTACCAGAAACTGCACGGCTTCGCGGCCGTCGACGATGCGGTGATCGTAGGAAAGGGCGACGTACATCATCGGTCGAATGACAATCTGGTCGTTGACGACGACCGCGCGCTTCTGGATCGCGTGCAATCCCAGGATTCCGCTTTGCGGCGGGTTGAGGATCGGGGTCGACATCATCGATCCGTAGACGCCGCCGTTCGAGATGGTGAAGGTGCCGCCCTGNNTCGCGCACCACCGGCACCACCAGACCCTTGCCCCCGCCCACGGCGACGCCGATGTCGTATCGATCTTTATAGATGACGTCCGTGCCCCGCACCTCGGCGTTGACGCTGGGGAAGTTCTTCAAGCCTTCGATGGCCGCCTTCACGAAAAAACCCATGAATCCCAGCTTCATGCCGTGTTGCTTGGTGAAACGGTCCTGATAGCGCTCGCGCATCGCCAGGACACCGGACATGTCGATTTCATTGAACGTGGTGAGGATCGCGGCGGTGTGCTGCGCTTCCACCAACCGGCGCGCGATGGTCTTGCGCATCGGACTCATGGGAACGATGCGCTCGCGGGCACCGTCCAGCACCGTNNCCTTGGCCTGGCGCGCATCGAGGGCGCGGGACACGTCCATCGGCTGAATGCGCCCGCCTCTTCCAGTGCCGGTCACATCCTGGGCGGTCAGGCCCGCGTCCGCCAAGGGTTGGCGGGCCGACGGCGGGACGCGCAGCGCGGGGACACTGTCGATAGCGCTCGAGACCCGCGGGGCTCCGGCGCCGCCGCTATCCTTTTGCGGTCCGCCCGTGGCGGCGGCCTCCGACGGGGTGCTGGCCTTTTCGGACTTGCCGGACTTGGCCGCGTTGTCGATGTCGGCCAGTGCTTCACCGATCGCCACCGTCTCACCCTGGCGACGCAGGATCTTGGTCAGCACCCCCGCGCTCGGTGACGGGATCTCCAGGGTCGCCTTCTCGCTTTCTATCTCGACCAGCGGCTCGTCCAGCTCGATCCAATCCCCCTCCGCCTTCTTCCAAATTCCAACCGTGGCTTCCCGAATCGACTCCCCAAAGCTGGGAACCTTCAACGTCAACGGCATCTTATGTGGTCCCTTTCCCGCTCGAATCCTCGAATGCTTCTCGAATCAACTTGGCCTGTTCCAACTTGTGCCGCTTTTCGGAACCCGCCGCCGGGCTGGCCGAGCGCTCCCGCGTCACGCACGACCACGGGTGCAGGCCCAGGAGCTCGCCCGGAAGCTGGCGATTGATGTACGACCAGGCGCCCATGTTGCGCGGCTCCTCTTGCACCCAGACCACCGGTGTTCCCTTGGGATAAGCGCGCAGCAGATCCATCAAATCGTTCTTCCGCAACGGATACAGCTGTTCCAGGCGGATGAGGGCGACATCATTCAGACCGCGCTCGGCACGCGCGGCAGCCAGGTCGAAATACACCTTGCCCGTGCACAACAGGATGCGCTTGACCCGCGCGGGGTCGGTCTGGGACTGGTCGGGAATGATGCGCTGAAAGGCGCCGCTCGTGAATTCCGCCAGGGGCGATGTCGCGGCCGGATGCCGCAACAGGCTCTTGGGGGCCATGATGATGAGCGGCTTGCGATACAGGCGTAGCACCTGCCGGCGCAGGACGTGAAACAGCTGGGCGGGGGTGGTCAGGTTGCAGACCTGGATGTTGTCCCGGACCGACATGGTCAGGAACCGCTCGAGCCGCGCGCTGGAATGCTCGGGACCTTGCCCCTCCATACCGTGCGGCAGCAGCATCACCAGGCCGCTGACCCGATTCCATTTCGCTTCCGATGAGACGACAAACTGATCGACGATCACCTGCGCGCTGTTGACGAAGTCACCGAACTGGGCCTCCCAGATCGTCAACCCATCGGGCATGTCCAGGCTGTAGCCGTAGTCGAATCCCAGCACTCCCGCCTCGGACAAGGGGCTATCGCGCACCTCGAAGGTTCCTTGCCGTTTGCCCGAGACGTCACCCACGTGGGCCAGGGGCGTATATTCGAGCCCGGTCTCGTAGTCGACGAGCACGCTGTGGCGGTGGCTGAATGTGCCTCGCCGCGCATCCTGCCCCGACAGCCGCACGCGGACTCCCTCNNTGCACGGTGAATCCCGCCGGCACGGTGGTGAGAGCTCGACCGACCGCCGTGAGGCTCTCCGCGGAGAGGGTCGTCGACACCTCCGGCACCGAGGCGTCGGAGCCGCCCCTGACGCGCGACCAGGCGCCCGCGAACGTGCTGGGCGGCGCGGGGGCCTGCAGTTTCGTTGCCACCTCCAACTCGGCCTCGAGGGCACGTCGTTTGGTGGCCGCCATTTCGTCGGCGTCCGCGTCCGTCAAATCCAGCTGCTCCCCGAGCGGCCGGTGGCGCAAGGCCTGCAGGAACGCGGTACGTATCGATCCCTTGCGGTGGATGGCCCGGTACATCAAGGGCTGCGTGAACTCGGGCTCGTCACCCTCGTTGTGGCCGTACTTGCGGTAGCACCAGACCTCGATCAGGACGTCTCGGTGAAAATGCTGGCGGAAATCGACTGCCAGGTCGACGACCTGCGCGATCGCTTCCACGTCCTCGCCGTTGACGTGGAAGATGGGGATCTGCAACATGCGCGCGACGTCGGTCGCGTACGTCGACGAGTATTCGTTGCGGGGGGAGGTGGTAAATCCGATCTGGTTGTTGATGACGACATGGACGGTGCCGCCGACCCGGTAGCCTTCCAGCTCGGACATGTTCAGTCCCTCGGCCACCACTCCCTGACCGGCAAACGCCGCGTCCCCGTGCAACAGGATCGGCAGGCAGCGCGCGCGTTGCGTGTCACCGGTGCGATCCTGCTTCGCGCGCACGCGGCCCTGCACCACGGTGTTCACGAACTCGAGATGGCTGGGATTGAAGGCGAGCGACAGGTGAACCTTGTAGCTCGAACCATTCGTTCCAAAGGTGCGGTCGACCGAGTGCCCCAGATGGTATTTCACATCGCCGCCGCTCGGCCCTTCGAGGGTCGTTTCGTTGTCGATGAACTCCGCGAAGATTTGCGCCGCTGGCTTTTCCAGCACGTTCGCGAGCACATTCAATCGGCCGCGATGAGCCATGCCGATCACGATCTCCGTGACGCCCTGGCTCCCCGCGCGCTGGATCAGGCGGTCGAGCAAGGGGATGACGCTGTCGCCGCCCTCCAGCGAGAAGCGCTTCTTTCCCAAGAACTTCGTGTGCAGGAACTGTTCGAACACCTCCGCGTCGATCGCCTTCCCCAGCAGGCGCTGGCGCTCGGCCAGGGTCAAGTCCAGACGATTGCGGGTGCTCTCCATGCGGTGCAGCAACCAGGTGCGCAACTCGACATCGTGAAGGTGGGCGACCTCGGCGCCAATATGGCGGCAGTAGGTTTCACGCAGCAACGCGATCAGATCGCCCAAAGTCGTTCGGTCGGGACCCGCCACGTTTTCCGAGCTGAATACATTGCCGAGATCCGACTCGCTGAGGCCAAACTCCTTGATGTCCAGGCTGGCCCCCGCGTTGCGCTTCACCAGGCCGAGCGGATCCAGATCCGCGGACAGGTGGCCCATTTCCCGATAGGCCTCGACCAACCGCTGAACGCGCTCGGCGCTGACCGACGACGTCTTGCGAATGAGCGGAGCGGCCGCCGCGACCAGCGCCGCGACCGCCTGTCCACTGCCCATCTCGGCTGCGGCGGTTGGGATCGCGGTCGCCGCTCGCGCCGCACCGTCACCGGAGCCGGCCGCGCTGGTGGCGGTGCCGTTCCGGCGGCCGCTTCCGTTCGAGAAGTCGGGTCCGCGGCCCGTCTCGGCCGCGGGAGCGAAGATACTCCTTGGAAACGCCTCCGGCGGGGCAGGGGGCGGCGTCCCCATCTGGCGGAAGTATTCTTGCCAGGCCGGCTCGACCGAATCTGGCTGGGCGGCGTACTGAAAATACAGTTGCTCGACAAATGCGAGATTGGCGGGTCCGAGGCCGCTTGCGATTCGATCCGGGAGGCCCCCGTCGTGCGAGGCCCCGGCAGGCTGCTGCTGGTCTTGGTTCATCTTGATATCCGATCCGTTCGAGCTGCTACCACGAAAGTAGCGCGGCCGCGACCGGTCGGATTGTAGTGTATTGGGGCACCGCGCGCCCACGCGCGCCGAGCTATTTGACCAGCGCCAGCGTGGTGCCAGGCTCGGGCGGTCGGCGGCGGGCACCCCGACGCAGGCGGCGTTTTTCGGCGAGCAGGGCCAGTTCGGCCTTGGCGACCAGCTCCGAGGCCACCCGCGCGCCGGCTGGCCAGCGGGCGGATCCGATGCTGATACTCACCGGCACGCCTTGTCGGGCTGCCGCCCGGATGACCGCCACCCGCAGGCGGGCCATTGCCAGATGGGTCCCGCGCACGTCGATGTCGGGCAACAAGATCATGAATTCATCAGCGCCCGTGCGACAGCACACGTCCGAGGCCCGTATCGCACCGCGCACCACACCGGCGACGTCCCGCAAGAAATTCGCACCGGCCCAGCGTCCAAACTCGTGGTTCACACTCTCGAGATCGTTGACGTCAACGGACAACAGCGCGCCCCCCCGGGTGCGAGTTCGAGCCGCGCGCTCGAGCTCGTCCGCCAACCGCAGGTCGAAAAGAACGCGACTGCGTAGATCGGTCGACGGCGGCTCCTCGTGCGCGATCCGGCGCAAGTCGCGCAGCTCGTCCAGCTCCCGCATCAGCGAAAGGTTCTCCTCCAACAGCCGGCGCAACAACAGCTTTCGGCCCGCATGTAGGGAATCAGCGCCGATCGAACGACGGGGCGTTCGCGCAGTCGAAGTGAAGCGAGCCATGAAGAAGGGACCTCAAGACGGTTTCGGCTCCCGCGCAACGTCCGATAAGCCTCTGGCGCACCAAACTTCGTGTTTTGTGCGTGTCCCCCGCGCACCGTGGCTCAAAATGAAAACGCGCCGACGGGGAGCCCCCGACCGGCGCGTTGATACTTGGCTTGACGGCGCGGGCGACGAAGAACTCGCGATCGACGCGTCGCCTCCGTGCCCTCCAGCTCGGCTGCTAGACGAGCGCGTCCTTGGCGGCCTTGACCGGCCGGGCGCGAACGATCTTGCGCGCGGGCTTGGCCTTGAAGACGGTGGGTTGGCCGGTGAACGGATTGACTCCGTTGCGGGCCTTGGTGGCGGGCTTCTTGATGACCAAAAACTTGGCGAAGCCGGGAACCAGAAATACGCCGCTCTTCTTCAGTTCCTTGTAGCCAATGGTGCACAACGATTCGAGCACCGACTTGACATCCTTGCGGGTCAGCTTGTCGGAGTGCTCGTCAGCGAGTTTCGAGATGAGCTCGGACTTGGACATAACCTTGGCCATCGGTTCTCCTCTTCCCGGCACGAGACCGGTTCGTTTTGAAGCCGCCGAATGGGTGATCTCCCCGATTTCCTGGCGGCAAGTTTTTTGGTGCGTGCACTGTACGGGACAAATCGAGGGCTGTGAAGCGGAAAGATCGGGTTTTCACCGTGATTTCAGGGGTTGGAGCACATCTGGTCGCGCGTCGAGCCGCCGCCCACCGTCGATTTTCGCGGGCGCTCGCCGCCGGGTTCGGGGCGTGAACGCCTACTGCGACCGGTAGCCAAACATGCGCGGCGCATCAGTTTCGGGCACCAGATGGATCGCGATCCTGTCGTCCCGATCGGTGAACGCCCGGGTGTGCACGGTCAGATAGCCCGGCGCGCGCAGGATGAGATCCACCGGGCCGGAGCCACGTGGCCGCGTTATTTCCAGTGGAGCGAAGCCGAAGTCCTTGGTCCCCCAGTACACATGCGCACGTTGAGGTGGGTCGACCAGAACTTTGATCGTGATCGCCTCGGAAGCCGGATCGCGTTCCCGCTCCTCCATGGAGAGTGATTCCGGAATTGGTGCATCGCCTCCCGCTCCTTCGTGTGGCGATTGCACGGCCAGCGCCGCGTCCGTCGTCGCATCCGACCCGGGGGCCACCTGAGGCGCCGGTAACGTGCGAGGTGAGCCGGTCCGCGCGCAGCCCCCCGGGACGGCGCAGGACAAAACGACAATGACAATAACGACGAGGGTGCCCGTGACCTGAGTGGCGAACGTGGCGCGCAAACACCGACGCAAGAGCGGGCTCACGGCTCACCTCCTCCGGCGGCCCTGCTTTCGGGTGATTCTGTCAGGACCGGCGGCTTCACCGTCGCATACTTGATTCCAGGCTTGTGGACGTAGCCCAGCACCGGCGTCTGCCGTAGGCCCCGGACCCGGCCCTCAAGAGTCTCCACCGGCAAGGGTGGATCCAGCTCGAAATAAAACCCGCGGCTGGGAAGGCGCAGGTCATAGAGATCCCCGCCCCACCAGAACGTGCGCCGAAAGTTGAGCGCGACCGGACCCAGAGTTCGAACCTTGCGGTGCGAGATCACGTAACTGAATAGCCGGACGGCCAGGTTGTTGTAGAGCCGGTGGCAACCGTGCGAAAAGCGGCCGCGCAACGACAAGTAGTCGAAAGAGCCGTGGGTGCGAATGCCATTGTCGGAGTACACGACGCCGTCGGCCCCACGCCGCACCTGCTCGTGTATCGCGGCCACCAGGCCGTATGCAGAAAGGTATCCCGGTCCGGTTTCGTCGTAGTTGGTCACGTTGACGAACGAGCCGTTGACCAGTTTTTCCTTCACCATCGATCCGAGCGGCGACGACGTGGGTGGCAGCCACACGGGCGCCGCGACGATGTGGCGCCAGACCCGCGGGCCCACGTCCGAGACCTTGAACGCGTAGTATTCCTGGCCGTCGGAGGCCAGCTCCGAGCGCCAGCTGCCGACGGTCGTGCGCCAGCGAACCAGCGGAACGCGTTCCCCGCGCCATTTCACGTACAGGGTGAAGGATGGATACCGTTCGCGAGGCTGGGGTACGCGGTTGCCCTTGGCATCGAAAGGAAAGTCGTACCAGACGTCACCCCGGTCGATTTCGGCGGACAGATCCAAGATTCGCCCCGCCTGGTCGTACTCGGGTGGCTCGGGCAGCCGAACGGCGACCAGCATGTGGCCGAAGTCGCGCCGGGGGTGACGCTGGAAAAATGCGAGCGCCTCCTCGGGCGTCTCGAGATCCAGCGCGGCGAGGACGGCATCCGTGGCGGCGCTGGTCCGGTTCGGAACGGCGTGACGCTGGCCATCGGCGCCCAAGTACGTCGGGGGCGGCTGCCCCACGGTTTCGACGCTGCCGTCCTCCACGATTCCCGCCGCGTGCACCACCCGTTCGGTGAGCACCCGACGCAACGCCGCGAAGTCGAGCGCCAGGGGGCGCTTGGCCAGGCCTTCCAGCGTCGCGCGATTCAAGTCACCCTGGGCCATCAAGGCGTGCTTCTGTTGGAAGTTGTAAACAGCGGCGCGCATGACCGTGTCGTAGTGGCCGGGTGTGTGGCGTGAGTTGGCCAACAGTCCTTCGCACGAAACCCGCTTCTCCACCTCGGAAAAAGCGGCGCGCTCGGCGGCGAAGCGGAGGTGCGCCTTGATGTCGCGGGCGAGGCGCGACCCGGCCTCGGTGTGGGCCAAGAGCGCGTTCAGATCGGTCAACCCGGCTCTCTGCAGGAGGGCATCCAATCGCTTGCCACGCGC
>PMNO01000522.1:0-158 GCA_003161835.1 Myxococcales bacterium
GATGCTTCGGTGGGCAACGCGAGGGCTTCGTCGTAACCGTTGGTGTGGACGGACTGGGCGCCGCCGAAAATCGCGGCCAGGGCCTCGATGCTGGTGCGCACGACGTTGTTCAGCGGCTGCTGCGCCGTCAGCGTGGAGCCGGCGGTCTGGGCGTGGAA
>PMNO01000522.1:191-3715 GCA_003161835.1 Myxococcales bacterium
CCCGCTTCTCGCATGTGATAGCCGCTCACGCTGATCGAATTCCAGCGCGGCAACTCCTGGCCGCAGAACGCGAACGTATCGGCGATCAGGCGCATCGATTCGGCGGGCGGATAGATGTACGTGCCGCGGGCNNATTCCTTCAGGATGTCGTTCTGAATCGTCCCCCCGAGCGCCGCCCGGGGCACACCCCGGCGATCGGCGACCGCCACGTAGAAGGACAGCAAGATGGCGGCGGTGGCGTTGATGGTCATCGAGGTTGTGATCTGGTCGAGCGGCAGGTCCGCCAGTAGGAGCTCCATGTCGTCGATGCTGCAGATCGCGACCCCGGTGCGGCCCACCTCGCCGACCGCCAGCGGGTGATCCGAGTCGTGACCCATCTGAGTCGGCAAATCGAAGGCTACCGACAGGCCGGTCTGTCCCGACGCCAGCAGGAATTTGTAGCGCCGGTTCGATTCCTCGGCGGAGCCGAAGCCCGCGTATTGCCGCATGGTCCAGGGGCGTCCGCGGTACATGGTCGGGTAGACCCCGCGGGTGAACGGGAACGCGCCCGGCCGACCGAGATCCCGGGCCGCGTCGAAAGGCGGGGTCATGCCCGCCAGGACGGCGGCATCGTACACATTCGCCAGCGGGATCCCGGCGGTGGTGGCGATGGGCGGCGGCGGCTGGGCGGGGTCCGAATCCTTCTTGCTGGCGCCGTCGCGGTCACCGTCACCGTCGCGCAGCGGGCCCGGCATCTCACGCCCGTAGCGAAATTTCCGGAACCGCGCCCGCCACGATCAGGGTGGGCTCGGTCTTGCTCTGGATTTCGTCGACCGAGACACCCGGCGCCCGTTCGACCAGGGTCAGCCCTGCCGGCGTCACGTCCATCACCGCCAGGTCCGTGATGATCCGATGCACCGCTCGCACGGCAGTGAGGGGCAATGAACACGCTTTCAGAATCTTCTTCTCATCGGCGGGGGCTGGTGCCCCGGGCGCCGCAGGTCGGGCCTTTGCGACATGTTCCATCATGACGACCACGCGCTTCGCGGCCGCCACCAGATCCATCGCTCCNNTCGGCGACCTGCATCGCGCCCAGGATCGCGCAGTCGATGTGCCCGCCCCGAATCATCGCGAACGAATCGGCTGACGAAAAATACGAGCACCCCGGTAGTTCGGTGATGGTTTGCTTCCCGGCGTTGATCAAGTCGGGATCCTCGTCGCCTTCGTAGGGGAAGGGGCCGATGCCCAGCATNNTCGCGCGCGGCGCACATGGCGATCTGATCGCGGCTGAGGGGCGGCATCTCAGGCGCCCCCCATCTTCTTGCGCGTCGTGCGCTGTTCGATGGGCTTTTCGTAGTGGGCGCCCTTGATGATGCGCTGAACGTAAATGCCCGGGGTGTGGACGAGGTCGGGATCGAGCTGGCCGGGTTCGACCATCTGCTCGACCTCGGCGATCGTGATGCGCGCCGCCGCCGCCATCATCGGATTGAAGTTTCGGGTGGTCTTCCGATAGACGAGATTTCCGAAACGATCTCCCTTCCACGCCTTTACAAACGCGAAGTCGGCGTGCAGTGCGGTTTCCAGAATGTAGTTCTTGCCGCCAAAGACCCGAGACTCCTTGCCCTCGGCCACCATCGTGCCGTAGCCCGCGGGGGTGAAGAATGCCGGGATCCCGGCACCGCCCGCCCGGATCCGCTCCGCCAAGGTCCCCTGCGGGCACAGCTCCACGTCGAGCTTTCCGTCCAGATACAGCCGTTCGAAGGTCTTGTTCTCGCCCACGTAGCTGGCGGTGATCCTCTTGACCTGACCGTTCTGCAACAACAATCCCAGGCCCTTGCCGTCGATTCCGCAGTTGTTGGAGATGATCCACAGGTTGCGCGTGGCCCGCCGGTGCAGGGCGGCGATCAAGTTCTCCGGAATGCCGCAGAGGCCGAAACCGCCGGCCATCAACGTGGCCCCGTCGGCAATGTCCGCCACGGCGTCGTCAGCGGATGAAACGGTCTTGTCCATGGTGTGCCGCCTCTGGGGTCATTTGTACCGTGACGGCCGACGAAGCGCCAAGAAGATGCTTCGGATAGCATGGGCCAGTGGCTCACCAGTCTCGGCAGCCTCGGGTGAATCGCCAGATGCGGCCGCCTCGGCAAAGTCCGATCGACAGTGCTTCCCCGGAGGTGATCGACGTCCGGGTCGAAGGGCTCGCGCCTGGGGGAGATGCCATCGGTCGCCAGGAGGGTGGGCTGGCCGACGGTCGGGCGACGTTCGTCGCGCTCGCGGCTCCCGGCGAGCGGGTGCGGGCCCGCGTCACGCGCCAGAAGGCGCGGGTCGCGTGGGCCGAGTTGATCGAGATCCTTGAGCCGTCCGCGCTTCGCGTGGAGCCGCCGTGTCCGTTGTTCGGGCGGTGTGGTGGCTGCCAGTGGCAACACGTCGACCTGGGGGCGCAGCGTGCGGCCAAGCAGGCGATCGTCGCGCGGGCACTGAAGCGGGCGGATGGCGCGCTCGCCGCGCCGGTGCCTGACGGGTGGGGCTACCGGGATCGTGCACAGTTCATCGTGGGTCCGGCGGGGGTGATTGGTTTTCGCGCGCGCCGTAGCCATGACGTTGTCGACGTCAGCCGGTGTCTGTTGCTCGGGCCGGCGCTGGATGCCGCGCTGGCTGCCATTCGGGCTTCGGCGCCCGTGTTCGAGGTGGACACCGAGATCGACTTGCAGGCCGGCCGCGAGGGTGTCCACGTGGCGTTGCGACTGCCCCGCGGGTCCGGTTCTCTTCGGGGCGTTGCTTCGAAGTCGACGGCCGAGGTTCCGACTCTGTTTTCTGCCTTGCTGGACGACTGGCGCGGGGCGGGTGTCGTGGGCCTCCGGGTCGTCGCGGCTGGCCGAGAGATCGCCCTCGGTGCGGTCGACGTCGATATCGCGGGGGCCGGCGGCGCCGGATCGGCGGACGAGGCGCCGCTGAGGATTCCGGCGGGGGCGTTCGCGCAGGTCGGTCACGCGGGCAATCGGGCGCTCGTCGACGCCGTGTTGCGAGAAGTGGGTTCGGACCCGGGGGCGGTTCTGGAGCTGTATGCGGGCTCGGGAAATTTCACCCGGGGGTTGGTCGCGCGCGCATCGGCCGTGATCGCGTGCGACGCGGATCGCGCCGCGGTCATGCGGGGTCGGCGGAACGTCCCCACCGCCGTCTGGATGGCCCGTCCTCCCGGCGTCGTGGAGGCCGACACGGTGGTGCTCGACCCCCCACGCGACGGCCTGGACGCCGAGAATTTGCGCGCGGTCGTCCAGGCCCGCCGCCGCGTCGTCTATGTGTCGTGTGATCCGCAGACGCTGGGACGTGACGCCAACCGTCTGGCCCAATCCGGGCTGACTCTGCAGTCCGCCTTGGCGCTAGATTTGATGCCACACACGTTTCACGTCGAGGTGGTGGCCCGCTTCGACAGGGCTTAGGTCAGGTTGTCGAGGCAAGCCGCCGATAGCGACGATATGCGACACGCCCGCGCGGGATTCACGCTGGTCGAGCTGATGATCGTCGTCGCCATCATCGGCATCCTGGCC
>PMNO01000478.1 GCA_003161835.1 Myxococcales bacterium
GGCAAGTTCGGCGGCCTCGGGATCGTCATCGAGATGGACAAGAAGAATCGCATCACGGTGAAGCGGCCCATGCCGGATACACCCGCGATGCGGGTGGGCTTGAAGCCCAAGGATCACATCGTGCGGATCAACAATGAATCGACGATGAACATGACCTTGAACGAGGCGGTCGAGCGGCTGCGCGGCGACGTGGATACGGCCGTGGACGTCTACGTGGATCGCGATGGGAGCACCGGCTCCAAGAAGTTCACGATCACGCGTGCGCTGATCCGTCCCCCGGCCATCGATCCCCCGGCGCGGATCCTGGCGGTGCCGGCCGGTCCGGGGCAGCCGGTCGCCAAGATCGGCTACTTCCACATGCAGCATTTCTCGGCCAACAGCGCCAACGATCTGGGCGATGCGCTGCAGATGTTCGAGAAGGAGCGGGTGCGGGGCATCGTGATGGATCTGCGCGGCAACCCGGGAGGCCTGTACGAACAGGCGCAGAGGGTTTCGGACGCGTTCATCAAGAGCGGGACGCTGGTGTCGATGGTCGGCGTCGGCGGCGCCCAGCGCAAGGATGAGACCGCCACTGACAGCGGTCACGAGCCCACCGTTCCGTTGGCGGTCCTCGTGAACCAGAACTCGGCGAGCGCCAGCGAGATCGTGGCGGGCGCGATGAAGAACCTGGATCGCGGAGTGGTCATCGGCGAGGGCACGTTCGGCAAGGGCTCCGTCCAGGTGCTGTTCGACATTCCGTCGCCGGTTCCATTTGGCGACAAAGCGGAAGATGACAAGTTGGCGCTCAAGCTGACCACCGCCCAGTATCTGACCCCCGGTGACATCTCGATTCAGGGGGTCGGCGTGATCCCGGACATCGAGACGGTGGCGATGTTGGTTCAAAAGGAGGGGGAGCGATCGTGGATTCGGTTGCAGTCGTCTGTGCACAAGCGGCGAGAGGCCGACTACGAGTGGCACCTGGAACATCCGAGCGTGCGCCGCGGCGAGAAGCCGTCCGAGACCGTTTCGTATCTGCTGGTCCCCAAGCCCGGCGATAAGAAGAAGCACTCGGAAGACGAGGCGGCGTTGGACGACGATGAAGACGATTCCGCCGCCGACGACGATGAGGATGCCGACAAGAAGAACGACTTCCTCATCGAATTTGCGCGCGATTTTCTGGCCCAGGCCAAAGGCGTGCGGCGCAGGGAATTGCTGGCGAACGCGAAGTCCTTCCTGGAAAAGGTACGCGCCTCCGAGGACAAGAAGTTGACGCAGGCGCTCGAGAAGTTGGGCGTCGATTGGGCGGTGGGACCGTCCGCGGCAATGGCGGCCGCGACCCCGCAGCTTCAGCTGACCATGCAAACCGACAAGGCCGGGGACAAGACCGGCGAAAGGAGCGACGGCAAGGTGTCGGCGGGCGACAACGTGAAGATTCGTGGGGTGGTCAAGAACACGGGCACCGTGCCCGCGTTCCGCGTGCGTGCGGTCCTGGAAAGCGATAGTCCGATCTTCGACGAGAACGAAATGGTCTTCGGAAAGATCGCTCCTGGTGAATCAAAAACCTACGATCTGGTCGTCAAGGTTCCCATCTCGTCGTACACGCGCGTCGACGCCATCAAGGGAACGCTCTTTTCGCAGCGCGCGGTGAAGGCCAGCACGGCGGAATTGATGCTGAACATCGAAGGGAAAGCGCGGCCGATGTTCGCGTACACGTACCAAACCATCGACGATATCAAAGGCAATCGAGACGGGCTGGTCCAGCGGGGCGAGCAGGTACACACCCTGGTGACCGTGAAGAACATTGGTGCCGGTCGCGCATTGCACACGGAGGCGGTGCTGCGCAACGGTTCCGGGCAAGAGGGGATCCTGATCAGCGCGGGCCGGTTCGACGCCAAGGAGCTGGCGCCGGGAGAGAGCAAGACATTTTCGTTCGCTTACGAAGTGGGCTCCGCGTTCCGGGGTGACGAATACCAGCTGGAGCTTGCGGTGGGAGACACCACCTTGGGTGAGTCGGTCACGGACAAGATCAAGTTCAAGGTCTCGCCCGCCGGTCCGGCGCCAGAGACGGCCACGGGCGCTGTCACGATGTCCCGTGAAGGGGTTCCCCTGCGAGAGGCGGCGGGCGACGGCGCCCTTGTCGTTGCCCGGGCGGCGAATGCCAGTGTGTTCAAGGTCACCGGGAAGTTGGGCACCTTCGCGCGTATCGAGATGGACAATGGGCGCGCCGCGTTCGTCGCGGCGAACGACGTTCGGGCGGGCGGAACCGTGCATCCGCAATGGAAGCCGGAATGGCAGGTCACCCCTCCAGTGCTCACCGTGAGCGCGCCGACGATGGTGTCGGGGGAGACCGTGCACATCAAGGGCCACGCGTCCGACGATCGCCAGGTTCGGGACGTCTATATTCGGGTTTGGAACCGCGATGCCAAAGTGCCGATGAAGAAGGTGTTCTACCTGCCAAACCGGCCGAACGGAGACCGAAGCAAGCTCGATTTCGAAGCCGATGTGCCTCTGTGGCCAGGTAGCAACACGGTGCAGGTATTTGCGCGCGAGTCCAATGACGTGCAGTCCCTGCACACGGTGGTCGTTCTCAAGCGGGCGCCCGGGGTGCTGGCTGGGCCCACGGACTCTCCGCCGTCTCGCACCACGACCCGGTAGCCGAATTTCCACACCCGCGACTCCCTGGTCGGCGGGAGGTGGTACTTTTCTGTGCCCATGATGAGACCGGTTCCGCGCGGCACCCCGGTGCTCGCCGGCATGATTGCGGGCCTGGTGATTGGCCTGGTCGACGGGACGTGGGCCGCGATCGCGGTCGGAACCGAGGCCCGGGGGGCAGTGGCCGCGGCATTGTTGGTGGCCGCCGTAGATGGGTTGCTGGGCGCCAGCGCGGGCGTCGTCGTCGAGCTCATCGCTCGTCTGGCCTTGTGGGGGCGGCGGGTGCGCCCCACCGGGCTGGCCCTGGCGGGGGCAGCGGTCGCCGTTGGGCTCGCGGCCACGGCGACCACCATCGTGGTGGCTATCGCCACGACCGAGCGACGCAATAGGTTCCTGGCGGCCGGTGTCGTGGCGACGGCCGCATTCGTGGCCGGGGTGGTGGGAGCGGCGCTGCTCGCCCCGCTGGCGCGGTTGCTGTCGCGCCGAGGGCGAGCGCGCGGACCGACCGGTGGCCTCGATCCGGGGTTCATGTTGTTGGGTCCGTGGACGGCTATTTCCGTCGGCGTCGTGATCATGGCGGCAGCGATCGACTTGCGTTCGCCCTTCTCGTGGCACAGGGGGACGCGAACACTCATTGTGGTGGGAATTGAAGCCGGCTTGCTTCCCGGCCTGCTTTTCTGGGCTGAACGCTTGCCCTTGCGCATGAAAGCAATGGTCGCCGCGCCGGCGGCGATCGTCCTCTTCGGAGGATCTCTCCTGATGTTCGTCATCAGATACTGGTCGAACCATCTGCGATTCATTCCGTGGACGCACGTCGGTCCGGCGATTGCCATCGTCGCCTTGGCTATCTCAGCTTTGGTCGCGGGGGCTCGCGCGTTGAACGTCAGGAGCCCGTGGCGCCGCGTGGCCGTGCTCTGCGCCGGGGCTGCGGCCATGGTGCTCGTGACCTTGGCCACCAGCGAATCCGAGATCGCCCGCAAGGTCACTTCCGCCCACGCCGGGTTGGTCGGGCCGGTGCTGGCGGCGGCCCGGCGGGCGCTGGACCGGGACCATGATGGATATCCGCGCCTTCTGGGAGGAGGAGATTGCGACGACCGAGATCCGAACATTCATCCGGGGGTGCTGGATTTCCCCGACGATGGCGTCGACCAGGATTGCGATGGCAAGGATGCCTCATTTGCCCTGCTCACGCCCGGGCCGTTCGCGCCGGTACCCGACACGGTTCCGTCGGACTTGAACCTGCTCTTGATCACGATCGACACCGTGCGGGCCGATCATCTCGGCTGTTACGGCTACGGGCGAAAGACGTCTCCGCAGATCGATCGGCTGGCCGCAGAGGGCGGGTTGTTCCTAAACGGCTGGGCGCACGCACCCTCGACCCGATATTCGATGCCCGCCATTGCCACCGGCCGCTGGCCGTCCGCTATCACCTGGGATGAATCGATCTGGTGGCCGCGCATCG
>PMNO01000546.1 GCA_003161835.1 Myxococcales bacterium
CCCGAGGCCGTCATCTACACCCGCCTGGTCGATTACTTCGACCGCCCGCAGAACGGCGGCCCCGCGAAACCCGACTACGCGACGATGTGGGATCACATCCGAGAATGCATCGACCTGGCGCATCGAGACGGGTCGATCAAAGAAACGGTCCGGGCGCGGCTATCCGATTTCATCGAAACCGATCCCCACCTGGCGGAGACGCTACACAAGCTGCGCTCGTCCGGAAAACGGCTGTTCCTGCTGACGAATTCGGCGTGGGACTACACCGATCCCGTGATGAGCCACCTCCTGGACGGGAAGCTCGGCGCTTACCCGTCGTGGCGAAATTATTTCGACATCATCATCGTCGCGGCGTGCAAGCCGGAGTTCTTTACCGGGGAGAACCCCTTCGTCGAACTGGACGGCGAGGGTTTGCCCTTGCTCAGGACCTCGACCGGGCCCTTCGTGCGCGGTCGCATCTATTCGGGCGGCAACCTCAAGCAGTTCGAGACCCGCGCGCGGGCCAGTGGAGACGGGGTGTTGTTCGTCGGAGATCACATCTACGGCGACATGCTGCGATCGCGGAAGTCATCCAGCTGGCGGACCGCGATGGTCGTTCAGGAATTGGAACATGAAATCACCACCACCGATCAGCTGAGATCGAAATTGGTGACCCTGGATCAGCTGGATGCCCGGCTGAACCAGCTGGACGGCGAGCTCAACGAACGGCAATCCGCGATGCGGGCCCTGCAACGTCGCGAGACCGACGCTGAAGGTCCTGCAGGCACGGAGCTTCACGCCGCCCAGCGCGCGGTCAAGACCGACATCGATCGGTTGCGCGGCGAGCTCAAGCGCTCCCACGCCGCGCACCGCGCGCTCGACAGGGAAACCGACCTGGCGTTCAACCCCCACTGGGGACCGATCTTTCGTGAAGGGTACGAGATCAGTAAGTTTGGCGAGCAGGTGGAGGCCTATGCCTGCGTCTACACGAGCCGGGTGTCGAACCTGCGTTTCTATTCACCGATGCAGTACTTTCGCGGCCCGCGCGACCGCATGCCGCACGAACGGATCTGATCGGTGATCACCGGCGCCGGCGGATCAGCGCCGTCGCTTCGCCCAGCTTGAAGACCCGGGCCGCCAGGAAATACACGGCAGCGCCCACAACCACCGGGCCGAGCGCGGCGATGGCGTTGCCGAGCAAGCCCGCCGGCAGCACGGAGGCGAGCCAGCGCCCGAGGGGCCACACGATTCCCGCCATCAGCGCGGCGGCGAGCAGGATGCGCGTGACGGCCCACAAGAACGGGCGGGACACCAGCTGCCCGAACTGAATCTGGAAGGCAACCAGCAGCACGGCCAGGTTGACGGTCGCCGCGACCGAGGTCCCGACCGCCAGGCCCACGTGACCGAGGTGCTTGAAGGTCAGGACGTTCCAAAGCAGATTCGCGGCCACGGCCGAGAGGCTGGCCAGGAGCGGCACGCGCGTGCGCCCAAGGGCGTAGAACGCCGGGGCGACCACCTTGATCGCTGAATACGCGACCAAACCCACCGCGTATCCGGACAGCGCGCGCGCCGTCTGCGCCGTGGCGTGCGGACCGAAGCGTCCGTGCTCGAAGATCAAGCGGATGATGGGGTGGGCCAGCAGCGCGAGACCGACCGTCGACGGAACGGTCAAGAACAGCACCATTTGCAGGCCGCGCCGCAACGTGGCTCGCAGCGCATCGGCGTCCCCATCCGCGGCGTCGCGCGATAGATGGGTCAGGGTCGTGGTCGCGATGGCCACCCCGAAGACGCCGATGGGAAGCTGCATCAGCCGAAACGCGTAACCCAACCACGAAATAGACCCCGGCACGCCCATACTGGCGAAGGACGTGCTGACGACCACGTTGATCTGGACCGCCGCGACCCCCAGCGTGGCCGGCGCCATGAGAAAGGCGATCCGCCGCGTGCCCGGATCGCGCAACCCGAGGTCGGGACGAAAACGCGGGCGAAAACCGCGCCCCCACAGCGAAGGAACCTGAACCGCCAGTTGCGCCACCCCGCCGAGCAAGGTCAGCGCGGCCCACGTGATAACCGCCCAGCGCGGCGAAGTCCCGAGCGCCCACACCACGGCGCCCCCGACGATCGCGACGACATTGAACATGGACGACGCGAGCGCGGGCGCCGTATAGCGTTCCTCGGCATTGAGCGCCCCCATCGCGACCACCGCCAGTGAGATCGCGGGCAGGAACGGCATCATGATCCGAACCAATTGGGCGGTCAAAGTGGCCTGCTCGGACGAAAAGCCGGTCGCCACCACCCGCACCACCGGGCCCGGGAAGATCATGGCCAGCAGCGCGAGCGCGCCCAGATAGAGCGTCAGGGTCGTCAGGACCCGGTTGGCCAGCGCGTAGGCCGCGGGTCGGCCGTCCTGGCGCAAGGTCTTCACGTAGGTGGGTACGAACGCGGTCGACANNCGGCGCGCGCCTCGGGCCAGGTCCATGGCACGGGGCGCTGCTGCGGGCCCCGCAGTGCTCACGGGCGTGACGGGCTTGGCCGGCGCATCGTCGGTCCCGCCCGTCACGGGCGAGCCCGGCCCTGGGCCTGATTCGCGATGTCGCCCGCGCGATCGCCGAGCGGCGTGCGACGCCGGGCGCGCAATCCCTCCAGAATCTGGCGGTCGGTCGCCAAGGTCGGGTCCAGGCAATCCAGCATCTGCACCGCATCCTCGGCGGGTGTGTCGGACGCCACCACCAAACGCCGCGCGATTTGTCGGGTCTGCTCCCAGATCGGCTCGCGGGCGCCACCCTTGATCGCCAACCCGCCATTGCGCGGCAGGGCCGACAGCTCGCACACCGCGGCGACCGACGCCGAAGCCACGGATTTGTCGATGTCGCGTGTACCCGCGGCGAATCCGCCGGTCGCAAGCAGCTGCTGGGGCCGCAGCACCAACGCCACCGCGCGCCGCACGGTGTTGGTGGGATCGCGCAAGAGCGCGGCCAGCTCAGGCGTCGGGCCGCAGACGCCCGCCGCGTCGCCCAGGGCATTGAGAGCGGCCAGCCGAACCGCGGTTGGATTCTGCGGGGCCGTCGCGGCGCCCCGCAAGACCACGCAGCCGGCTTCCACGACGTCCGGCGGAACTTCCCACTCATCCAGTTCGATAGTCGTGACCGCCAAGATTTCGCCCAGGGTGTGAGCCGCCGTCGCCGCAAGGGGAGCGTCACCGGTCACGACGAGCTCGGTGACCGGCCCGATCAGGCGCACCCGCCCCGGCAGCAACGCTATCCCGGTCAGGGCCGCCATGACCGCCGGACTGTCGGAGCGGCGCAAGCCCTGAGCCAGACGCGCGGGGCCCACCTGCTCGGCCACGCGTCCAATTTCCGCGCGATCCTTCCTGCGAATCGCCGCCACCAATTCGTCGACGGGGACCTCCAGCCTTCCCGTGCGGACGTCGACATGGCGTCGCTCCGTCGCGTGCGCGGCCGCCGGTAGCCCGAGCCAAGACAGGCCCACCCACGCCGCCAGGACAAACCGCGGGGCGAGACCACAAACCGGGGGGGACATCGATCGCGAGGGCACGCTACCCCACACAGTTACCACCGCGGGGGTGCGCGCGTCCGCTTTTCTTGACCCCCGNNCATGGCTTCGACGATCGGCACCGCCCTTGGCAACACACACGGATCGTGCCGGCCGCGCGCCATGATCGTGGTGTCCTGACCGTCGACATCGACCGTTTGTTGCTCGTGCAGGATGGTCGCGGTGGGCTTGAAGGCGACCCGAATGACGATGTCCTCGCCGTTGGAGATGCCCCCCTGAACGCCGCCCGAGCGATTGGTGCTTGTCCTGATCCGTCCGTCCGAGTTGTAGAAGGGATCGTTGTGCTCACGCCCCGTCAGCGCGATGCCCCCAAATCCGCTGCCGATCTCGAAACCCTTGGCCGCGGGCAGGGACAACATCGCCTTGGCTAGATCCGCGTCGAGCTTGTCGAACACCGGCTCGCCCCACCCCGGCGGCACGCCCCGGGCAACCGCCTCGACGATGCCTCCCAGCGAATCCCCCGCCTTGCGGGCCGCGTCGATTTCCCCGATCATCTCGGCGGCACGGGCCGCGTCGGGACAGCGCACGATGTTGGCTTCGACATCGGCGCGGAGAACGGTGTTCGGATCGACGGCGGCGATCAGGTTGTGCACCTGCTTCACGTACGCCACGATCTCGATGGGACGTCCGCTGACCGCGGATAGTGTCTTGCGCGCCAGCACCCCGGCCGCCACCCGGCCCACCGTTTCCCGCGCGCTGGCACGCCCGCCGCCCTGCCAGGCCCGAATGCCATACTTCGCCTGGGTCGTGTAGTCGGCGTGCGAGGGGCGAAACTTTGTCCGCATCTCGTCATAGTCGCCGCCACGATTGTCCTTGTTCCAGACCAGGAGCGCGATCGGCGAGCCCAGGGTCAACCCCTCATGGACGCCCGATAGAATCTCCACGGAGTCCGGCTCGCGCCGCTGGGTTGTGATCGAGCTTTGGCCTGGCCGCCGCCGATCCAGCTCGGTTTGAATGTCGCCGGCGACAATCGGGATGCGCGGCGGACAGCCGTCGATCACCACACCGACCGCGGGACCATGGGATTCGCCCCAGGTCGTGATGCGAAAAGCGCTGCCGAAACTGCTGCTCATGAGCCCCGCCGGCGCGGGCACCGGTGGTCGCTAGGTTCCGGGCAGTACATCGATCATGCCCTTGTGAACCGACTCGCCATGCAGGACCACCGTGCCGGTCGGGCGGCCCTCGATTTGAAGGAACACGTCACCCGCCGCGCGGTATCGCCACACCTCGCGCGAGCCCGGGGTCTGGCCGGGCACCTGGCCCACGATCTCCACCGCCGCGGGCCCCGACCACCGCGGGACGAAAACGCTCTGCCGGTACGAGATCGATTGCTGGGGCGGCGGCGTCCCGATGTCGAGATCATGAACCTCCGTCAACACCAGCATCCGATCATCCAGGTCGTCCATGAGTGGCTCCACCCACAGCACCACCTCCCCGTCCACCGCCCGGGCCAAAGGGTAAGCCTTGCCATTCAGCTTGTACGTCACGACGCCTTCGATGATGTAATCCCGGCCCAGATAGCCGAGAACGTCTCGCGGTTTCAGCAGGTGTGTCGATCCCATCGCCGTGATCAACTACCACGGCCGGAGCTTGACAGCACCTGGACGGGGGCATTAATCAGCCCACCGGTGTCGACGTGAAGCTCGAGGTCATCCGCGTCATTGACGACGACGGGAAGGTCATCCATCCCGAACGCGAGCCGCGTCTCACGGGCGACGCGCATCGCAAGGTCCTGCACGCCCTCATCCGGATTCGGATGGTCGACGAACGCATGCTGCGCCTGCAGCGCCAGGGCCGCCTGGGCTTCTACGTGTCCACCACGGGCGAGGAGGCGACCCACATCGGCGCGGCGGCGGCGTTGCGGGTTTCGGACTGGTTCTATTCGGCGTACCGAGAGGTGGGTGCCGCCCTGTACCGCGGCTACGCGCTGCGCACCTTCATGTGCCAGCTCTTCGGCAACGCGGAGGATCCGGTGAAAGGGCGGCAGATGCCGGTTCACCATTCGGTCCGCGATCTAAATTTCGTGACCGTGGCGTCGCCCGTCGCCACTCAGATTCCCCATGCCGTGGGGACCGCGTGGGCGGCCAAGCTTCAGCGCAAGGACGACGTCGCGGTCGCGTTCTTCGGCGACGGCGGCACCTCGACGCCCATATTTCACACCAGCTGTCTGTTCGCGGGCGTATTCAAGGTCCCGGCGATCATCGTTTGCCGCAACAACGGTTGGGCCATTTCGGTTCCGCGGTCGGTTCAAACCGTGACGCCCACCTTCGCCCAGAAGGCCATCGCGTATGGCCTGCCGGGGGTCCTGGTCGATGGCAACGACGTGCTGGCCATGATCCACACCGTGGCGGAAGCGGCGGCGCGTGGCCGACGCGGAGAAGGCGCGACCCTCATCGAGGCACGAACCTACCGACGCGGCGCCCACAGCTCCTCGGACGATCCCTCTGTCTACCGCGATGCCGACGAGCCCCGAGAATGGGAGACCCGCGATCCCATCGATCGCTACCGCAAGTACCTCACCCACAAAGGCGAGCTGACCGCGGACGTCGAAGCGCGTTGGCGCCACGAGATCACCGAGGAGATCACCGACGCCATTCGCTATGCCGAATCGGTGCCCCCCAAGCCCCCATTGCGCACGATGTTCGAGGACGTCTACGCGGAGGTCCCCTGGCACCTGGAGGAGCAATTCCACGAGCTGGAGGAACATCTGCGCCGCCACGGCGCCAAATCCGGACACTGAAGTCCGGACACCGAGGGAGGCGGCGCATCTGGCTTCCCGGCTGGCGTCCAGGTTTCCCGGAACCCGCCAGTGCCCGGTTGACGACCGATTGCAGACCCTTGATTCCCGGCGTCGCTTGACGTAATCCCTCCGGGCGCAAATGCCGGAAATGAACATCATCCAGGCGGTGAACGACGCCCTGCGCATCGAGATGCGCCGGGATCCGCGCGTGGTCGTCCTGGGCGAAGACGTCGGTCGATTCGGCGGCGTCTTCCGCGCGACGACCGGCCTTTACGAGGAATTCGGCGGCGAGCGCTGCATTGACACGCCCCTGGCGGAGTCGGGAATCGTGGGGACCGCGATCGGCATGGCGCTGTATGGTCTGCGCCCGGTCCCCGAGATTCAGTTCGCCGATTTCATCTACCCCGCCTACGACCAGATCGTGAACGAGCTGGCGAAGATGCGGTACCGTTCGGGCGGGCAGTATCCTGCACCGCTGGTCATTCGAACCCCCGTGGGCGGCGGCATCAAAGGGGGCCACTACCATTCGCAATCCCCCGAAGCGCTGTTCATCCACGTTCCCGGGTTGAAGGTCGTCATTCCGTCCAACCCGATCGACGCCAAGGGCCTTTTGCTGGCCAGCATCCGCGACGAGGATCCCGTGATCTTCATGGAGCCCAAGCGCGTCTATCGCGCCGCGCGCGGCGACGTGCCCGAAGGCGACTACACGATCCCGATTGGCGAGGCCAAGATCGTGCGCGAGGGCCGGCAGGTCACGATCCTGGCCTGGGGGGCGATGGTGCACACGTGCCTCGAAGCGGCCGAGAAGGCAAGCACGCTGGACGGGCGATACGATCTGGAGATCATCGATCTGCGCACCTTGTTGCCGTTCGACGTCGACGCGATCTTGACGTCCGTGAAGAAGACGGGCCGGGTGGTCATCGTGCACGAGGCGCCGCGCACGTGTGGCTTTGGCGCCGAGCTGGCGGCGACCATTCAAGAGCGCGCCCTCCTGCAGCTGCAGGCGCCGATCCTGCGCGTGACGGGGTTCGACACGCCGTTCCCCTACACGCTGGAGCACGAGTACTTGCCCGATGCCAATCGCATTCTGGATGCCGTGGCGCGGGTCGTGAATTTCTAGAGGCGCGCGCATGACCTACGAATTCAAGCTGCCGGACATTGGCGAAGGCGTCGTCGAGGGCGAGGTCGTCCGCTGGCTGGTGAACGAAGGCGACGTCGTGCGCGAGGACCAGCCGCTGGTCGAGATCATGACCGACAAGGCGACGGTGGAAATTCCCGCGCCGCGCGCGGGGACGATCGGCAAGCGCCTGTACGCCGAGGGCCAGATCTGCCCCGTGGGCAAGGTCCTCATCACGATTGAGATCGACGACGGCAAGCCGGCCGCGCCTCCGCCGGTCCCGTCGCCCGGCGTGCCAGCATTCCCGGCGGCCGGCGCGAGCGCCGCGGGAGCAGCGCCGTCAGTGGCGCCAACAAAAAGCGAGGGGAACGAATCGCGCGATGTCACGGTGCTGGCGACGCCCGCAACGCGGCAGGTGGCGCGCGATCTGAACATCGACATCCGCCAGGTCGTCGGGACGGGCCCCTCGGGGCGCATCACTTCGGACGACGTGCGGGCGCACCAGCTCCACGGACCGGCGGGCAGCGCGCCACGCCCCGCCGAGCGCCCGGCCGGCGTGGCGACGGCCACCGCCGTGGAGCCCGGCGATGTACGCCTGCCGTTTCGTGGCGTTCGCAAGAAGATCGCGGAGCGCCTGGTTCACGCCAAGAACGTGGCCGCGCACGTCACCTACGTCGAGGAGATCGACTGCACGGATCTGGTGCAGGCCCGCGCGGTCGCCAATGCGCGACTGGCCGCGCGCGGCGTGAAGCTGTCTTATCTGCCGTTCATCATCAAGGCGACGGTGGGCGCCTTGCGACAGTTTCCCCAGATGAATGCCACGCTCGACGAGGCCGCCGGCGAGATCGTGCAGCGGCACGCCCACCACATCGGATTGGCGACCGCCACCGACAGCGGCCTCATCGTGCCGGTCATCCGCGACGCGGGCGACAAATCATTGGTGGGGTTGGCCGCCGAGATCGATCGATTGGCCGAAGCGACTCGAACCGGCAAAGCGACCCGCGACGACTTGTCGGGATCAACGTTCACGATCAGCAGCCTCGGATCCCTCGGCGGCCTGATGGCCACCTCGATCATCAATTTTCCCGAGGTCGCGATCCTCGGTGTTCACAAGATCGCCAAGCGCCCCGCGGCGGTCGGCGATCAAATTGCGCTCCGGGACATGATGAACCTGTCGGTCTCCGTCGATCACCGGGTTCTGGACGGCTATGACGCCGCACGCTTTGTGGCCGCCATAAAGGCCGCGCTGGAACAGCCAGACTCTCTCCTGAACGATCTGGGTTAGCGATGGCTGGCGACAAGCCGAAGGAACCTAAGGAACCGATGAACGCCCCCGGACCATCCCCGGGCAAGGTACGCGCGGGCATGGGTGACGTCGGCGCGGAGGCCGTCGAAATCTACAGCGACGAGGACCATGCGCGCGCCATCGGCCTGTGGTCGATCCTGACACCCGACGGAAAGGCCGACCCTGCGCAGGTTCCGCAAGTCGAGCCCACCGGCTGGCTCGCGATGTATCGCGGCATGTTGCTGATCCGGCTCCTCGACGAGCGGCTGATGACCCTGCAGCGCCAGGGCCGGGTCGGATTTTACGCCGAGGCGCGCGGGCAGGAAGCGACGGTGATCGCTCCGGTCGCCGCGCTGGAGGCCGGCGACTGGATAGTGCCGTCCCACCGGGAAGGGGGAGCAGCCCTGTACCGGGGCCTGCCCTTGGCCGCATATGTTGCGCAGATCTTCGGCAACGTCCACGACATCGGCAAGGGGCGGCAGATGCCGGTGCATCCGGCCGCGCCGCGCGAACTGCGATTCTTGCCGATATCATCGTGCGTGGCGACGCAACTGCCGCAAGCGACCGGAATCGCCTGGGCGGCCAAGATCAAGGGCGATAAGACCGTCGTGCTCGCTTACCTGGGCGAGGGTGCCACCAGCGCCGAGGATTTTCACACCGGGGTGAACTTCGCGGCGGTCTTCCGGGCGCCGGTCGTGTTCGTGTGCGTGAACAACCAATGGGCCGTCTCGACGCCGGCCGCGGCCCAATCCGCGTCCGAGACGTTCGCGGTCAAGGCGCTGGCCTACGGAATTCCAGGCGTGCGCGTCGATGGAAATGACCCCTTCGCGCTTTACGCGGCGACGCGCCAGGCGGCCGAGCGCGCGCGTCGCGGACAGGGCCCGACCTTGATCGAGGCGGTCACCTACCGGCTGGGGGCGCACAGCTCGTCGGACGATCCGGATCGCTACCGCGCCCCCGCGGAGGTCGAGACCTGGGCGGCGCGGGAACCCCTGATCCGCTTTCAGGCCTGGCTCAAGACGGCAGGTGTTCTCGACGACGCTCGGGAGGCCGAGATGCGAGCGGACCTGAGCCGGGACATCAGGGACGCCGTGGCAGCCAACGAAGGTCAGCCGCCGCCACCCTTGCGCTCGCTCATCGAGGATGTGTACCTCCGACCGCCGCGGGCCCTGGAAGAACAGCTCGCGGACCTGCAGCGCGTGCGCGCCGGCCTCCCCTGAGGCTGGCGGTTGCGAATCGTCTCTCCCCGCGCGGTTGGTGCCGACGGTCAGTTGCGGTAGGGTGTCGAAAAAGCCGAAAGGACCCCCATGCAGAACGACGCCCACAAGCATTCTCCGGCCCGCCTCGATCCGAGCGTACGCTCGCGCCTCTCCCTGTTGTTGTTGGCCGGGGCCTGCGTGGGCCTCCCGTCTCTCGCCGCCGGGTGTGGCAGCGACAGCACCACCGCCGAGCCGTTCGACGAGTACACGGGACGGTGGCAGCAGTCCATGGACGCGACGCAAGCCAGCANNTCTCCGACCTGTATGAGTCCGCCGGTCCCGGCGACTGTCAATTCTACTTCAGCGTGGTCCCGAAAAAGGGGATGTCGTCGATCGTGAATCCGGATCCCATCACCGCGATGGCGCCCCTGTGTTTCATCAACGTCAACACCGCCGCCGATCCGCTGACCGGAGACACGATTCAGACTTTCCTCGTCGTAACGCCGACGACCTGGAATTTCAACCTGAAGGCGCCCGTCAAGGGCAAGCCTCCCGGAGCACAGTTGCTCACGACCGCCCAGGTCTCGATCACCGACTTTGACTCCGACACCAGCCCGCCGACGCAAGTGGGCTCGGAGAATTGCACCTACGCCATCACGGAGAATCTGGACAAGATTTCGCAGTTCTGATTCGCTCACACCGGTCGCGGTGGTGGCCCGATTCCCTTCTGGTCGAAATGTCCGAACCCATTCACGTTCAAGCCCTGGTCATAGGTGCCGGCCCTGGCGGTTACGTCGCCGGCATTCGCCTCGGTCAGCTCAAGGTCAAGACGCTCGTCGTCGAGAGAGACCAACCCGGCGGGGTGTGCCTGAACGTCGGGTGCATTCCTTCCAAGGCGTTGATCACCGCGTCCAAGTACTTTGACAAGCTGAAGCACGGCTCCGACATGGGCCTCCTGGCCGACAACGTCCGCGTCGACATGAAGAAGATGCAGGCGTGGAAAGGCGATGTCGTCGGCAAGTTGACGGGGGGCGTGCGCCAGCTTCTCAAGAGCAACGGCTGCGACTATCTGGTCGGAACCGCCAAGCTGGTCGGACCGCGAACGGTCGAAGTGCGGGGATCGGCCGGGGATGGAGGCGGCACCACGACGATCCAGGCCGACCACATCGTGCTGGCCACCGGATCGCGGCCGATCGAAATTCCCGGGTTCAAATTCGACGGCGACCGGGTGGTCGACTCGACGGGCGCCCTGGCGTTCTCGGAGATTCCCCAGCGGTTGGCGGTGATCGGCGGCGGCTACATCGGCATCGAGATCGGAACGTTGTATGCGAAGCTCGGCTCCCACGTCACGGTGGTGGAGGCTTTGCCGGCGATCCTGGCTGGCACTGATCCGGAACTGGGCCAGGTGGTCGCGCGCAAGTTGAAGAAGCTGGGCGTGCAGGTGCTGACCGGCGCCAAGGCCAAGTCCTGGCAGGAAAAGGGTGATCGGGCTGTCCTCACGTTGCAAACCGGCGAAGGTGCCGAGGCCGCGGCGGTGACGATCGACGCGGACAAGATCTTGGTCGCGGTCGGACGTCGCCCCAATTCGGAGGCCCTCGGCCTGGAGACCGTCGGTGTTCGGATGGAGCGCGGCTTCGTCCCGGTCGATCGCCGCATGTGCACCAACGTGCCCGGCATATACGCCATCGGCGATCTCGCCGGCCAGCCCATGCTGGCCCACAAGGCGTCGCGCGAGGCCGAGGTGGTGGCCGAGGTCATAGCCGGGCACCGCGCCGAGATGGACGTTCGCTGCATTCCCGCCGTCATCTTCAGCGATCCCGAGATCTCCACGGTCGGACTCACCGCGGACGAGGCTCAGAAGCTGGGACGAACGATCAAGATCGGCAAGTTTCCCTTCGCCGCGCTGGGGCGTGCCATCGCCAATGCCGATACCGATGGCTTCGTGAAGGTCGTGATTGATGCCGCCACCCACGAGGTCCTGGGGATCCACGTGGTGGGCAATGGCGCCTCGGACATCATTGCCGAGGCCGCCCTCGCCATCGAAATGGGCGCCTTGGCGGACGACTTGTCGCTGACCATACACGCACATCCCACGTTGCCCGAGGCCATCATGGAAGCGGCCAAGGCCGCGCTGGGCGAAGCCATCCACATCATCAACAGGTAGCCCCATGCGCATTCTTGTCACCGGCGGCGCCGGATACATCGGTTCACACACCACCGCGCTCTTGCGCGCACGTGGGGATTTCGTGGTTGTTTTCGACAGCCTGGAACTAGGCTATCGCCAGGCCATCGGCGACACCCCCTTGGTGGTGGGCAACACGCGCGACGGCGCCCTGGTCAAGCAGGTCATCGGCGATCACAAGCTCGAAGCCGTCATTCACTTCGCTGCCTACAAGGCCGCCGGCGAGTCGATGACCAGCCCCGCGAAGTATTTCGACAACAATGTGCAAGGCAGCCTGCGACTCATGGAGGCAGCCTGCCAGGCCGGCGCGCGCCAGTTCGTGTTTTCGTCGACAGCGGCGGTCTACGGCGCGCCCAAGACCTTGCCGGTGCGCGAGAGCGACGACCTTCGCCCCGAGAATCCCTACGGCGAAAGCAAGCTCATCGTCGAGCGCATGCTGAAGTGGTTCGGCACCTGCTACGGCCTGCGCAGCGTGATCCTGCGCTACTTCAATGCTGCGGGCGCTGCGCTGGATGGTGAAAACGGTGAAGATCCGCGCTACGTACAAAACCTGATTCCCGTGGTCATGAACGTCGCTACCGGGCGCACGCCCATGTTGCGCGTGTTCGGCACCGACTACCCCACGCCCGACGGCACCGGCATCCGCGACTACATCCATGTCGACGACCTCGCGCGCGCGCATCTCAATGCGCTCGATTACCTGCGCGCGGGCGGCGTGACCACCACGCTCAACTGCGGCTACGGCCACGGCTACAGCGTGCGCGAGGTGCTCGAGAGCGTGCAGCGTGTCGCAGGCAAGCGCCTGGAAATCCGCGAGGAACCGCGCCGCGAGGGCGATCCGCCCGCGCTGGTGGCCGGCGCCGAGCGCATCCGCAAGGTGCTGGGCTGGGAGCCGCGGCTGGACGATCTCGACGGCATCGTGCGCACGGCGCTGCGCTGGGAAGAACGCCTGCAACGCAGTCCCTGGTAGGGCCGCCGGACCGGCCCCATCGAGGCGGGATCGGGGTCGCAAACCTGCGACGTGGAGTCGCGCGCCGGGGACGCCCGTGTGCTTTAGAATGGCCGGATGCGTGTGGCCCTGCCAAGATCGCTCAACGGCTACCTTTTGCTCGGCATCGGGGTCATCACCATGCCCCTGCTGGCGGCTATCCTGCATGCCACATTCCAGATGCGCCGGCTCACCGATTTCAGCCAGACCCTGGTGAATGAGAGCGTCCGCACCACCGAACTGATCCAGGACATGTTCGAGATGCGCAATTCCCTGGCGCACGAGGCCCAGGTGTACCAGGTGCTCGCCACCAGCCAGGATCTGGCCAAGTTCAACGACCAGGACGCGGCGCTGAATTCGACCATGGGCGAGCTGCGCCCGATGCTGCGCGACCCGGAGGCGCGCAGCGCAATCGATGTATTCGTGGGCCTGCAGCGGGACATCGCCGACGCGGTGCGCGCGCCGGCGGCGCTGCGCGACGACGGCCGCGCAGCCCCCATCCGCCCGATCCCGGATTTCGGCCCGCTCGACAACCAGGCGCTGCGCATCTCGCACTTCGCCAACGCCCAGAAGGTCACCGAACTGGCCTCGCTCGACGATCAGACCATTGCCGCGCGGCGTGTGCTGTTCTGGGAATCGAGCCTGCTGATCCCGCTGGCGCTGGCGGCCACGCTCAGTTTTGCGCTGGGCATCGGGCGGCCGATCCGCCAGGTCGATCGCGCGATCACCGAACTGGGGAGCGGCGATTTTGACCGCGAAATTGCCGTCAGTGGACCGGTCGACCTGCAGCGCCTGGGCCTGCAGCTCGAATGGCTCCGTGGGCGCCTGCTCGACCTGGCGCAGGAGCGCAACCGGTTCCTGCGCCACATGTCGCACGAACTGAAGACCCCGCTGGCCAATATCCGCGAAGGCACCGAACTGCTGATGGACGGCGCGGTCGGCGAGCTGCGGCCCGGGCAGCGGGAAGTGACCGCGATCCTGCAGGAAAACAGCATCAAGCTGCAGCGCATGATCGAGAACCTGCTCTCCTTCAGCGCCTGGCAGAGCAACAGCGTCGGCCTCGAGCCGGTCGAGTTCCGCCTGCGCCCGCTGGTCAAGCAGGTGCTGGAAAACCAGCAACTGACGCTGGTGTCGCAGCGCGTGCGGCTCGATGTGCGGGTCGAAGATGTCACGCTGGTTGCCGATCGCGGCAAGCTGCGCCTGATCCTCGAGAACCTGCTCTCGAACGCCATCAAGTATTCACCGCGCGGCGGCACCATCGTGTTGCGCGCGCGCACCGCCGGCGCGGAGTTGGTGCTGGAAGTGGCCGACGGCGGCGCCGGCATCCCTCTGCCTGAGCGCGCCAGCGTGTTCGAAGCTTTCCACACCGGCCGTGCGCCCGGCGGACACGTGCGCGGCACGGGCATCGGCCTGTCGGTGGTGCATGAATTCGTGCAGGTGCATCGCGGCACGATCGAGATTGTCGATGGCGAATTCCGCGGTGCGCATTTCCGCATTCACATCCCGCTGCGTGCAGGCGCCGCGCCGCTCCCGACGCTGGTGGCCGGTGCCGCGGTGCCGCGCAGGAAGGCTCATGCGGCGTAGAGAGCTACCGATAGCGGGCCTCGCGGCAGTCTGGCTGCTCCTCGCAGTAGGGTGCGGTGGCGTTCCCGGGCTGCACGCGGATCGCAACGGCGGCCAGGCGGGACCGGTGTACGACCGCGATACGCAGGTCGCCGTGCTGCTGGCCGACACCATCCAGACGCTGCAGCGCCTGAGCAGCGGCAATCCAGCCGAGCAGGCCGAAATCGTCACCAACGCGCAGCAGGCCTATGAACGCAGCAAAGGCGGCAACGCGCAACTGCGCTACGCGCTGGTGCTCGCGACGCCCGGCCACGCCGGGCGCGACGCACCGCGCGCACGGCAACTACTGCGCGAGCTGGCGGCGCAACCCGAAACGCTGGCGCCGGTCGAACGCGCGCTGTCGTTGTTCGAACTCGCGCAGCTCGATCGTGAACTGGGGCTGCTGGGCGACAACGAGCGGCTGCAGGCCAGCGCCGGCCACAGCGTCGACCAGGAGCGCTATGCGAACGTGAATCGCCGCCTGCAGGGGGAGCTTGACGACAATGCGCGCCTGCGCCGCCTGCTCGAGGAAACGCAGACCAAACTCGAGGCGCTGGCCAACATCGAACGCAATCTTCCCGACCACAAGAGCAACTCCGAGGTACGCAAGAAGTGAACACGACCCTGAAGCGCAAGGCCCGCATCCTCGTCGTCGACGACGATCCGGGGCTGCTGCGCCTGCTCACGATCCGGCTGCGCGCGGAGAACTACGAGGTCGAGCCAATGGAGAACGGCGCGCAGGCGCTGGCCGCCGCCAGCCGTTTCCGCCCCGACCTGGTGATATCCGATCTGCGCATGGATCAGCTCGACGGCATCGGCCTGCTCAAGGAACTGCAGATCCGCTGGCCGGGCCTCAAAGTGATCCTGCTGACTGCGCACGGCACGATTCCCGATGCGGTGCACGCCACGCAGATGGGCGCCTTCGGCTTCCTGACCAAGCCGGTCGAAAAGCAGGAATTGCTCGCCCAGGTGCACAAGGCGCTGAAGATCTCCGGCTTCGTCGACACCGCCGAGGACTGGCGCGCGGGCATCATCACCCGCAGCGCCGCCATGGAAGAAAAGCTCGGGCAGGCGCACATGGTCGCCGGCACCGACGCGCGCGTGCTGATCACCGGCGAGAGCGGCACCGGCAAGGAGCTGCTGGCGCGCGCCATTCACAAGGCAAGCCCGCGCCGCGCCCGGCCGTTCGTGCTGGCGAACTGCAGCGCCGCGGCCGAAGACCTGTTCGACGGCGACCTGTTCCGCTCGGCCGAGGGCGGCACACTGCTGCTGGATGAAATCGGTGCGATCCCCATGCGCGCCCAGTTGCGGCTGCTGCAGATGCTGCAGGAAAAGTCCGATGGGCCCGCCGGCGCCGAACACACGCCGCCAAACGTGCGCATCATCTCCACGACCAACCGCGACCTGCATGCCCTGCTGGCGGGCGGGCAGCTGCGCGAAGACCTGTATTACCGCCTGAACGTGGTGCACATCGAGATGCCGCCGCTCAGCCGCCGCCGCGAGGATATCCCGCTGCTGGTGGCGCATTTCCTGGCCGAGCTCGCCAAGGAAACCGGCCAGCGCAAGATCTACGCGCCGGAGGCCGTGGAGCTGCTGGCCACCAGCGAGTGGCCTGGCAACGTGCGCGAGCTCGCCAACGTGGTGCGCCAGAACTGCGCGCTCGCGCAGACGCCGATCATTCCGGTGGAACTGGTACAGCAATCGCTTGGCGGCACGCAGGCGAAGCTCCCTTCCTTCGACGAGGCGCGCGATGAGTTCACGCGCAGCTACCTTTCGCAGATCCTGCAGATCACCGGCGGCAACGTCAGCCAGGCCGCGCGGCTGGCAAAACGCAACCGCACCGATTTCTACAAGCTGCTCGGCCGGCACCAGCTGGTGCCGGACGATTTCAAGGAGCGCAGCGGGGGCTGAATATCAGGGCCTGTTGCTGCGCCCAAACTGGGGTATCTGCAGCGTTTCGGTCGCGTTCAGGTCCTGCTTTTCGGGCGGGTCGTCGGGTACCGGCCCGAGGTTGATCTGGACGCGGCCCAACGTCGCTTGGATATGACCGAGCAACGTGTATATGAACAGCGCGATGCCGAACATCTCCGCGGCTTGTTCAAAGAAGACTTCTGTCAGATAGGCCAGATTGTCCTGCGCCGCCGCCGGTCCGCCGAGCCGCATCGCAAGATTGCCGCCATACATCTCGAGACCAGCGGCCCCACCCGTGTAGAGGGCGCCGGACAGAATCAACAGCATGCGGGTTCTGGTCGGTAGCTGCGCCAGGAATCCCAGATACGTCCAGCCGATCAGGGCGACCAGCACCCCATAAGGCACCAGCCAGGCGACCTGCGGCACGCCGCTCAAGTGCATCGCCGCGCGCAATGGAGCTTCGATGAGTTCGTGGATTTGCGCCACTTTGTCCAGTCCCAGGAAAATAAAGATGGCGGCGAGCACCAGCCAATGCTGGTCATAGCGATCCGAGCGCCGCCGGGCATGTGAGCCGATGATCCACAACAGGCCGGCAGCAATATTGAGCTGCAGCACCGAGAAAAACGTGGGGACACTGGCTTGCGCGTCGAGATCAAAGAGACGCGTCAGACCCTGCAGTTGCCCGGAACCCGCCTGCATCCGCATTGCAGTCGTCACCACGTAGCAGGCCAGCAGCACGGCAATGAAGGCACAGAGTCTGGCAAAGACCCGGTCCACGTGCAGGCGCGGCCAAAGCAGCCTGGTATCCCGGCGTTGCTGGGTCAGGTTGTCCTGCGGAACATCCATGATCGCACCATTGTTTACCCTTGCGGCCGCAGCACCGCGGCAGTGCCGAATTCCCGATAGACCTCGAGATGCCGGTCGATGACGCCATCCCAGCCAAAATGCGTGACTGCACGCTCTCGAGCGCGATTGCCCAACTGCTCGCACAATTCAGGGGAGTCTGCCAGGCGCTTGAGTGCCGCTGCAATGGCCGGCGCGTCACGCACCGGCACCAGCAGCGCGGTGTCGCCCACGACTTCCTGACAGCCCGTGCCACTGGTGGTGATGATGGCCGCGCCAGCCGTCATGGCCTCCAGCAGGACGATCGGAAAGTTTTCCGCCTCCGATGTGAACACGAATATGGCCGAACTCCGGTACAGCTCGAGAAGTTCGCTGGAGTCGTTGTCCAGATGGCCCCAGAACTTCGCCTTGACGCCCAACTCCGCCGCCAGCCCCTTGACCGTCTCGAGATAGGGACCGTCGCCGACGATGTGCGCATCGAAAACCCCGGGCATCTGCGCCAGGGCGCGCACGACAAATTGCACCCCCTTGCGCTCGAAAAACCGCGTGACCACCAGCAGCTTGCGCGGCTGCTTGGCGCCCGGCGGAAATTTGTCCGTGGCGATGGCATTTGGAATGATGCGCGTGCGCGCCTTTGGATTCTTGGCCTTGATCAACGACTCGATGCTGGCACTTGGGCACAGGATCAGGCTGGTATCGTTTGTCACGCGAATCCAAATCGGCAGCAGCAGCTTGTGCAGCAGCTTGAAGCGGTCCGGATTGTAGCCAGGCACGTCGGAACCGTGCGCGGTGATGACGTAGGGCAACCCCGTGAAGCGCTTGACGATGTAGGCAACGATGCCGTCAGGATAGATAAAGTGGACGTGATTAATCGCGTACGGGTGCGCACGCACTTGCCGGATGATCCGTATCGGCGCCAACAGCACGTATGGAATCATTTCGACAAACGAACAACTGGCGACGCGCATGCGTATGCCGGGTACGCGATGCACATTTGTGCCGGCCACATTTTCGTCACGCGCCAGTTTTCGAAAACCCATGGTGATGAGATCCACGACATAGCCCCGCGCCGCCAGCCGCCGGGAGATGCCCGCCGCGACCTTGGCGCCGCCGCCACCCAGGGGCGGAAACTCATAGGATGCAGTCAAAATCCTGCTGCTGGCATCGGCCGCTGCGCGCCGGGGTCCGGCCACCGCCGCAAATAGCTGGTTGTATGCTTCGTCGCGCGCCGGCTTGCTGCCGAATCGCTGCAGAAACTTGCCGGCTTCCTCGACCACCGCGGCCACCGCCGCCCGGTCAGTCAGAGCCTTGATCAATCCGTTGCCGAGACCGGCCGAATCCGCCGTGGTCAGAATGGAGCAACTGTCATCCAGCAGTTGGTTGTGGACC
>PMNO01000025.1 GCA_003161835.1 Myxococcales bacterium
CCGGAAAGCCGGCTGCACCGACGGGGGTCTATCACAGACCCCCGCCGTTCGAGGACGCCGACCTCCAGCGTTACCTGACCGTCGAGCTCATCGCGCTGCGCGGCCTGACCGACCTGACGTTGACCTCGGGCATCTTCGAACGTTACGGCGACGACGGGACGATGGTGCTCGCGCCCACGGAACGACGCCAGATCAGCGTGTATCGGGACGCCGCCGGCGCCATCAAGACTCGGACCGTCACCGACGCGCCCGCGGGCGGCGCGGCCGATCCGACTCAGCACGACACGTTTCGGGCGGCCGCCCAACATGACCGGAAGGGGCAGGCGATCTGGAGCGACATCGCCTTCAGCGAGCTGGACGCCGCCCTGCCCGAGGCCCGGCGCCGCAAGACGATGACGGTGCAGAAAGCACTCTTTGCCGGCGTCAGCGGTGCCTTCATCGGCGTGCTGCGCGCCGGGATCGTCTCCGACACGCTGGACCGGATGGGCCTGGAACGTGCGCCCGGCGATCCCCACCGCCTATTCATCGCCGACACCACCGGCCGCCTGATCACGCGCATCGCGCCCGACGACGAGTACCGGATCGTCAACGCATCCGGGCAGCCCGATCCCGACGGCGATCTGCGAGTTCACCCGCGCGCGCTGCCCGCGCCCATCGCCGCGGCGTTGGGCTTCGCGCACCGCGGCGGCACCGGCGGGACCCGCATCACCGTCAACGGTGAGCCGTACCTAGCGACGCTGGTGCCGGTCGCCGAGGGGCGCGCCCAGGACTGGCTGGCGGGGATTGTCGTACCCGAAAGCCANNGCTTCTATGTCGGTACACTGACCGCGGCGCGCGACCGCCTGCTGGTGCTGCTGGTGGCGATCGTCCTGGTGATCGCCGGGGTCGGTCTGCTGGGCGCGCGCGCCGTCGGCCGCGGCGTCGCGACGTTGATCCGATCGACGGAGGCGATGCGCCAGTTCCAGTTCGAAGCAGGCGCCGTTGACTCACCGTTCGGCGAGGTGCGGGGCGCCCTGCAGAGCGTGGAGCGCGCCAAGACTGCCCTGCGCGCGATGGTCAAGTACGTCCCCGTCGGGTTGGTGCGGCGCCTGTACGAGAGCGGCCACGAGCCAGTGCTGGGCGCCGAGGTTACCGAGGTATCGCTGATGTTCACCGACATCGCCGACTTCACGACGCACGCGGAGTCGTTGCCGCCCGCGCGCCTTGCCGAGGCGCTGGGCAACTACCTGGCGGCCGCGACCACCGCCGTCGAATCCACCGGCGGCATGGTCGACAAGTACATCGGCGACGCCTTGATGGTGCTGTGGAACGTGCCATCACCCATCGCCGCGCACCCGGCCGCCGCGTGCCGGGCGGCGCTGGCGTGTGACGAGGCGACGCGCGCTCTCGGCGATTCGGCGGCGTGGCGCGCCGCAGACCTGCCGCCATGGCGCACGCGGTTTGGGTTGCACGCGGACAGCGTGCTAGTCGGCAACTTCGGCGCGCCCGACCGGCTGAGCTACACCGCGATGGGCGACGGCGTGAACCTGGCGGCGCGGCTGGAGGGCTTGAACAAGGCGTACGGCACGACGATTCTCGCCAGCGAGGCGATCCGCGACGCCGTCGGCGATGCGTTCGTTTTTCGTGAGATCGATCGCGTCGCGGTGAAGGGCAAGTCGCGCGCGATCGCCGTCTTCGAGCTGCTGGGCGTCGCCGGAGATCCGGGCGCGATCGGTAAGTCGCCGTTGGTCGAAAGATATGAGTCGGCGCTGCGGACCGCCCGCGAGCGCCAATTCCAGTCCGCTATCACGCTGCTCGCCGACAGCGACCTCGCCAATGACGGCCCGAGCCAGGTCCTGGCCACCCGCTGCCGCGCCTGGCTCGTGTCGCCCCCGCCCGCCGACTGGGACGGCACCTGGGTCGCCACCAGCAAGTGAGCGCGGAGTGTACGGGGCCTGCGACTCAGAGCGCTGCCGCGACCAGCAAGTCCGCGGTCGTCCAGGACCAGAGCCAGGTGAAGGCCTGGGCGGACGCTTCCTCGGTCGGGCGCCAGCTCGGCAAGGCGTCGCAGATCGCGCCGAAGGTCGTACCGGCGGCCGCCAACTCGAGGACGTCGCGCTCGGCGTCGGTGATCACGCGGTGATAGACGTCCGCGCCCTGGCGCCAGACCAACAGGGACTCGCCGGCGGCGTGCTCGGCGGGCTCAGGCGCGTGGACGAAGTCCGGCTCTGCCGGGCGGAGTCCGTCGCCGGAGGGCTTGGGAACCCTCTCAGGGTTCCCGTCTTCAGACTTGACGTCAACGGGACCGGTTTCGCCGTGGTCGCATCCCTGGGAGCAATCACCTCCGTCCGACTCGTCGAGTGAAGACAAGGCCCCGCCGGGAGCCGCGCCGATCTGATCCCAGAAGGCACTGATCGCGAAGTCGACCGTCACCATCCGGTGCGCGGCCACCAGCTTCACAGGCAGGCGCATGAACTCGTCGAGCGGCCAGGCGCGGAGCGCGTCCACGGTCAGCGTCGGCTCGTCGACGACATCGAACACGTCGCTGCGCGCCCACTCCACGCGCGCGAGATCCGACAGGCCGATGCTTCCGTACTTGCGCTCCAACCAATCCGGCAGCTCGTTCCCGACAAACCGCAGCGAGGGGTTCCGCGACGGATGGTCGGCCACGTACGCAAACGCCAGCTCGGCGAATGCGTCGACGCCCAGCAGCCGCGCCAGCCGCGGGAACTGCGACTCCAGCGCCTCGGCGATGCGGGTCCGGTACATGTGCGCGTAGACGTGCACGCGTTCATCGGCGCTGGCGCGCGCGTCGGACACCACCAGCGCGTCGGCGGAGGGCGTGAACGGGTGAGGCGCCGCGTCGGTGATCATCGCCAGCAGGGCGGTCTGCGTCGACGGCAGCCGGCGCCGGCGCGGGCGCGGG
>PMNO01000707.1 GCA_003161835.1 Myxococcales bacterium
ACGAACTTCAGCCAGTCCTTGGACGGCTTCTGGTTCGGTGAGGTGAGAATGTCGATGGTGTCGCCATTCTTGAGGGCGTAGCGCAGGGGCACGATCAGGCCGTTGATGCGCGCACCGGAACAGCTGTCCCCCACCTTGGAGTGAATGGAATAGGCGAAATCGATCGGCGTCGAGCCCTTGGGCAGGGCCTTGACATCGCCCTTCGGGGTGAAGACGAACACCTCGTCTTGAAACAGGTCAATCTTGACGGTTTCGATGAACTCCGTCGGATCCTTGAGATCCCGCTGCCATTCCATGAGCTGGCGCAGCCAGGCAAACGCCTGGCCGTCGGCCGCTCCTATCGGAATCTTCTCCTTGTAGCGCCAGTGGGCGGCGATACCCTGGTCGGCGATGCGGTGCATCTCCTGGGTCCGAATCTGAACCTCCATGCGGTCGGAGCGGGGACCAATCACGGTCGTGTGCAGCGACTGGTAGAGGTTCGGCTTGGGAAGCGCGATGAAGTCCTTGATTCGCCCGGGAATCGGGGTCCAGTTGGAATGCACAATTCCTAGCGTCCCGTAGCAGTCACGCACCGAATCGACCATGACCCGAAACGCGATCACGTCGTAGATTTGCTCGACGTCGCGGCCGGTCTTGCGCATCTTTTGAAAGATGGACCACAGGTGTTTTGCCCGGCCGGACACCTGCGCGGAAATCGCCGCCTCGTCCAAGACCGCTTTCAGTTTGCCCACCACCTCGGCGATGTACGCCTCTCGCGTCTCTGCGGTCTCGGTCATCTTCGCCAGAAGGTCGGTGTACGCCTGAGGCTCGGCGTATCGAAACGCCAGATCCTCCAGCTCGATCTTCATCCACTGGATGCCCAGGCGGTTCGCCAGAGGGGCATAGATCTCCAGGGTCTCGCTGGCGATGCGCTCTTGCTTGTCGCGCGACATGTATTGCAGGGTCCGCATGTTGTCCACGCGATCCGCGAGCTTGATCAAGATGACGCGGATGTCGCGCGCCATCGCCAACAACATCTTGCGAAAATTTTCGGCCTGGCGCTCCTCGCGGGTCGTCCANNGTGGCGCTCGTGTCCTCGACGCAGTCGTGGAGCAGGCCCGCGCACACCGAGGGAACGTCCAAGCGCAGGTCGGAAATGATGCGCGCGACGCCGACCGGATGAACGACGTACGGCTCCCCGGAACGGCGGCGCTGCCCCGCGTGTCGATCGGCCGCGAAATCGAAGCAGCGCTCGATCAGGGCCAAGTCGGCCCCCGGATCATAAGTCGCGACGGTATTGACGATTTGACGGACGGCTTCAGTCATGAGGGGCGGCGACGAGGGGCGTTACCGTGCCCCCCGCGCCGACGGGTGATCCTTCCGTCAGCAACTGTTCCGCCAGATGGGCGCACCATGCGCGGCTGCAGCGTGCAGCCTCCACGATCGCGTTCAATTGCTGATGCGCGCGATCAAGGTTGTCGTTGACCACCAGGTAGTCGTATTCGCCGTAGTGCTCCAACTCCCGCTTGGCGATGGCCAACCGGCGCGCAATCGCCTCGGGAGAATCGGTCGCGCGCCGCCGCAGCCGGCGTTCCAACTCGGCCATGCTCGGCGGCAGGATGAATACCAGTACGCTTTGGGTGGGCCACTGGCGTCGAATCTGCTGTCCGCCCTGCCAGTCGATATCGAACAGATAGTCCGTTCCGTCTTCGATGGCGCGGTTCACTGCGTGGACCGCCGTTCCGTAGCGGTTGCCGTGAACGATCGCCCATTCGGCGAATTCGTTGCGCTCCACCATGCGCGAAAATTCGTCGTCCGTGACGAACTTGTAGTCCACGGCGTCGCGTTCGCCGGGGCGCGGCGCGCGCCGACGATGAAGCACGTCGGCCTCAANNGTCGTCTTGCCCGCGCCCGAGGGGGACGAGATGACGAACAGCATGCCGCTGCGCCTCGTAGGACCGATGTTCGTGCTCATCATCATTCTATATTCTGAGCCTGTTCGCGCACCTTCTCCAGCTCTGCTTTGCCCTCGATCACCTCGGCCGCCACGGCAGCGTCCTGAGCCTTTGATCCGACCGTGTTGATCTCGCGCCCCATCTCTTGGATGACGAAGTCCAGCTTTCGTCCCACGGCGGCGTCTGCGTCGAGCAGCTCCCGGAAATGGTCGATGTGGGTCTTCAAACGCAGCAACTCCTCGCTGACGTCCAGACGCTCCGCCATCAATGCGATTTCCTGGGCGACGCGGCCNNGGACCGGGATGGGCCCTACGGCCGTGGTGATGCTGTCCACGATTTGAGCGAATCTATCGGCGCGGGCGGCCAGATCGGCGCGGAGCAGCAGCCCCTCGCGGGTCCGCGTGGCGACGAGCTCCGCGACTGCGCCCTCAACCGCTGGACGAAGAACGCGCCACATCTCTTCGCCGCGCAAGGGATTTTCGTCAGCACCAAAACCCGTCAGATACGCCGCCACGGTCGCCAGATCGACGGGGCTCGCAATACCCGCCTCCCGCCGAACCCGTTCCAGGACATCGTACGTGCGCCGGATGCGGTCGATATCCAGCGTGCCGCCGCCTGGCCGATCGCCGCGCACGGCGACCGAGACCGTGCCTCGTTCCACGGCGGCCCGCACGAGGCGCGTGATCTCGGAGTCACAGAATGCGTCGGACTCGTCCGAGCGAATCTTCAAATCGAAACCGCGATGATTGACGGTGCGAATCTCCACCGTCCACCGCAGTGCGGATCCCTTTCGCTCCTTGTCGGCCGTCGAGCGGCCGTAACCAGTCATGCTGCGCACCGACTGGTTCTATACCAGTTCATCCTCCGCCGGACGGACGAAGGGCCCTCATCGCCGCGTGGCGCGCGCCATGCGAGCGATCATGCGCTCGAGGCCGGGGTCCTGAACGTCCTGCACGGGGGCGTTGGATTCCACGAGAGCCGTGGGTTCGACAGCCCCCTGCGTGGCAGCGGGTGCGGGAGCCCCCACGATCCGAAAGACAATCCAGAAGGCTGCGGCGACTGCGGTGATGCAGAGCCAATTCATGGGGCGCCCGAGCGGAGAAGATGACATACACCTACCGTATCCTACCTAAGACCACATGCAAGTTTTCGGGTTGGCGCGGATCTGGACCCTCACGGGATGGGTAGACCGGCCAGCCCCGCGCCGAATGGACCACCGATTGGGAAATTTGCCGGCGTCCGGCCATCGACAACGATCCGGACAAAAGGGGGTGTGCCATCCTTGGAACGAACTTCGCGCGCCGTGCCGGCGCAGCCTCCACCGAGCGGGGTCGACCGCGCAACGCCCGAGAGGCCGCGTCCGGTCAAGGTGGCGACGGGTTGCAACGATGCAAGCCCGGCGCGCGGCTGCAGCTTGCCGTCGACCAATCCGAAGGTCGTGGCGCCAGAGGCCCCCTCGACTCGATACGCGAAACCGGCGCCAATGGCGAGGATATCGATCCGCTGTACGTCGCCAGCAATCGATCCCCGGCCGAGCGGGGTGAGCGTCGTCAAATCGAGCTCGCTGACCGCGAGACCTCGAAGCGCAGTCACGTCGCTCGGACCTCGGATGAGTTTTTCGGCGGTGACGTAGCTGATGCGCCGCCCATCCCGCGATCGTCCGAGAGCCAGAACGCGCCCCTCTTCCGCGGTGAGTTGCCGATAGCGCCTGGTTCTGGGTGACCAGGCGAACACCTCCTGCCGAAGTCCGAGCACGAGCGCCCGCGGGGCGACCTCCCCCACCCGGTCGCTGCCCACGCTGTCCAGCTTCAGCGGAGCACGCACCCGGGCGATCATGACCAGATCGGCGGCCAGTCCCTGTGCCCAGCGCAGGCGGGCAGCTTCCAATCCGGCGCGGAGCGGCTTGCCCTCGGCGCGAATCTTCAAGGCACCCAGATCGGCGGCGGACAGGACCTCCTCGCTCCAGGGCAAGTACGAGCGATCAACCAGACCCACGACCTCGCTGAGCGCGTCGGCGAACCGTTCCTGCCGCACGAACGAACAGGCGATATTGAGCACCGGAGCCAGGAAATCGGGATCGAGGGCGGTCGCGGCGCGGTATTTCTGCCGCGCTTCGTCCCATCGCCCCTGCCGGTAAAGGGCCTTGCCGTCGGCATTCAATTGGGCCGCGGCGGGCGGCGGGACATGAAACGGGTCGACGACTCCGGGGCCCGCCACGGGGGCGGACGCGGGGCAGGCCGGCGAGGCTGCGCTCCGCTCCAGGGCGGGGTGCGCGACGATCGTGATGACGACGAACGACAGCCCACTGAGTACTGCGGTCACGGATCTATCCACACGTGGCGCAGATCCAGGCGCGCGCCGACGGCCGCCAGGCCATGCACCCGCCGCGCGACCAGCGCAGGCACATCGAATTGATAGAGGAACAAGACCGGCTGTTCGTGCGCCAAGGTGGCCGCCAGTGACGCCCACAGCGGTTGCCGGTCGCTGGGCTCCGGCGCTTGGCGGAGCGCGTCCAGCGTCGCGTCGACCTCCGCCGATCGGTATCCCGAATAGTTGAACGAGCCGGTGGATCCGAACAGCAGGCCTGGATCTTCGCCGGGCTGTCCCTCCCATTGCATCAGCGCCAGATCGAAGTCGCCCTTGCGCACGCGACCCAGCAAGGTGGGTGCATCGAGGGTGACGAGATCAACCAGCAAGCCCGCTTTGCGCGCCGCGAAGACGAACGCGTGTGCCTCCGTGGCAGCCGTGCGAGCACCGGCCGCGACCAAAAGGGTCTCTCTGAAGGGCTTGCCGGCCAGATCGCGAACGCCATCGGCATTTGTGTCGCGGTAACCTCCGGCCTCCAGTTCGGCCGCCGCGCGTTCGCGGCCCCGATCGCCGCCGTCCGCAAAAGCCGGCGGCGGCACAGCGATCGTCCCCAAGGGGGGGGCTCCCAGCGGATGCGCCAAGCCTTGATGTAGGTCGCGCGCGAATCGTTCACGATCCCACAGCGCGGACAGTGCCCGGCGAAAATGGAGCTCGTCCAGAGGCGGTCTCTTGTGGTTGACCGCGACGTAGGCCCAGCGGTCGGAGCGCAGCCGCCAGAGTGAAAGCGCGCCGTGCAGGGTCACGGGATCCACGTCGTCAGGGTAGTGAACGGGCAATACGCGCGGCAGGATATCCACCTCGCCGCGTCGCGTGCGCATCAGCGCGCGCGCGCCATCCAGATCAATCTCGAAGACAATCTCATCGAGCGCGGCGGGCTCCCCACGATACAGCGTCGCGCGAACCAGCTTGATGCGCTTGCCCCTCTCCCAGGCCGCGAAACGAAATGGTCCGGTCCCGACGGGTTGTCTGGCTAGCGCCCCAGCGTCTGCAGTGGTGCCCCGCAGCAGGTGGTCAGGAAGAATGGGGACGTCGCAGAGCGCGGACAGGACAAAACGCGACGGACGCTTCAGGTTCAGTCGAACGTATCTGTCGGCGGCGATCTCGATTGTCGCCACATCTTGCAGCGAAGCGCGCATCACCGCACCACCGGGTCCGGTGCTGCGCAGCAGCGGTTCCAAGGTCGCCTGGACGTCCAGGACGCCAAATCCGTGCCCGTCGTGCCATTTGACACCGGGGCGCAGGTGGAACGAGACGCCGAGGCCGTCTGCGGACACTTGCCAGCTGTCCGCCAGAACGGGCCGATAGTCACCGGACGTTCCAGGTGAGGGGCACTCGAGCAGTGGTTCGTACACGAGCCCCGTGACCACCTGCAAGGCGGTCCCATCGGGATTACCCAGGGGATTGAGGTGTGAAGGCTCCCCGTCCAGGTGCACACGCAGGACGCCGCCCCGCCGCGGCGGCACCTGCAACGAAATTTCTTCGGGTGCCGGTAACAAGGGGGGGAGCGGCGGAGCGGTTCGTTTGGGTAGGAGCTCATCGGCGCGGCGCGCGTCGGCCGGCATTGACTCCCCGGACTTCCCGGGCGCAGAGCGGCGACAGCCGGTCAAACCGTCGGTGAGGACTCCGACGACCAGGAGTGCCCAGAGCGCGGGAATCGCGCCTTGCGACCAGAAAACCCGCGTGTTATTCAGGTCA